>CAOJQZ010000022.1 GCA_948441955.1 uncultured Lachnospiraceae bacterium
GATTTCTCTTGGGATCGGAGTAACGCTTTTGTTCACTCTTTCCGTCATTCCCCAGGATGGCCTGTTTTTTATCCTATGTCCCTTCTCCTCTCCTTATCAATATCTTGATAAGGCAAGAACGGCCGGACACACGGCCCTGTTATTAGGAATCAGCGCCGCTGAAACTGTACTGTTGGCTGCTTTTGAATGTATTTTCTTAAAAATAAGGAGGTCCTTTTCATGAATTTTTTTACGTTAACCGGTATAGAGATTACAAAAATCCGCCGGTCCAAAATACTGCTCCTACTGCTTTTTGCGGCAATGCTCATGTGGATTCCTGCCATCATTAACTCCGGCAGTCTTATGAATGTCCGGGATATTCCAATCACACCGGAGCACAATTTTTTTATTCAGGGTTTCATGGGTATGGTATGGTTTATGATACCGGCAGCTCTTATCATCTGCACCGTACTTCTGACACAGATAGAACGCAGCGAGCACGGCCTCTTAAAAATGCTATCCCTGCCTGTAAACAAAGGCCTTCTCTGCCTTTCCAAATTTACTGTACTCCTCCTGCTTTCTGCAATTCAGATGCTTATGGCAGCAGGAGCCTACTATATGAGCGCCTTTATTGTTTCCCGCATACAGAATTATGATTTTATGCTGAATCCTGCTTATGCCATTCCAGCTATATTAAGATTCTACCTGGCTGCGCTCCCTGCAGCAGCCGTATTCTGGATGCTGGCTGTTCTTATAAAGACGCCGGTCTTTGCTGCTGGAACCGGCCTTGCCTTATGCGTTCCCTCTGTCCTTATGATAAATACGGATTACTGGTTTCTTCACCCTATGAGCTATCCGTTTTATGTACTGATGACAGAATACGGCAAGGCGGCAGAAGGAATTTACGAAAGGTCAATCGTTTGGATTCCGTGGATCCCTGCAGCCTTACTAATTACAGCAGGATGCCTTGTTATTTCCTGTATCAAATTTGGAATTGCAGAAAGACGTTAAAAGAAGGCGGCTGCACCGCCTTCTTTTAACGTCCGGCATCTGCCTCGCTTTTTTCCCTTTTCCTTGCAATCCGATCCTCTCCTACCGTTTCAACTGAAATCACCACGTTCTTATGAATCCCGCTTTGTACGCCTCGTTGTCCACATTTTCCCTGTTCTGCATCCTTTCTTCCTGCCCGCAGGCGCTCCGGAAATAAATCTGTTTTAATTTCACCCAGCCCCATACACATCCGCTCCTCTCTGAATCCAGCTCCGGATCCTTATATTTTTATAAACAGTATATCCGTCCCATTGCCTTTTATGCCCTGTCTGTTATATAATATTTTCGAAAAGGAGTGATTACATGAAGGTTTTAATGATCAACGGAAGTCCTCATGCCGAGGGAAATACCAGCATCGCTCTGCATGAGATGGAGAAAATTTTTTTACAGGAAAATATCGAAACAGAAATCCTGCATATCGGAGCAAAGGATATCCGAGGCTGTATTGCCTGTTATTCCTGTGCTAAAAACGGAAAATGTGTTTTTGACGACATCGTAAACGAAACAGCACAGAAATTCGAAAACTGCGACGGCCTGGTTATTGCAAGTCCGGTCTACTATGCATCTGCAAATGCTACTCTTGTGGCGTTCCTGGATCGTTTATTTTACAGCACGCCATTTGACAAATCCATGAAGGTGGGAGCCAGTGTTGTAGCAGCAAGGCGTGGCGGATTATCCGCAGCCTTCGACGAACTGAATAAATATTTCACAATTACCGGCATGCCTGTCGCCTCCAGCCAGTACTGGAACAGCATTCACGGACGCACTCCCGGAGAAGCCGCTCAGGATGAGGAAGGTCTGCAGACAATGCGGACTCTTGCAAAAAACATGGCCTTTCTGATGAAGAGTATTGCTCTTGGGAAAGAAAAATACGGCCTTCCGGAAAAAGAAGCGCCAAAGCGGACGAATTTTATCCGATAGCTAAAGAGAGGATCGCAAAATTATCAAATTTGATGATTGAACGACAGAAAGTAGAATCATTATGGAAGATCAGAAAAAACTCCAGTTGTTTGAACAGACATCTGTTCCCAAAGCCGTTATGATACTGGCGGTTCCGACAATCTTAAGTTCTCTTGTTATGGTCATATATAATCTTGCAGACACTTATTTTGTCGGTATGCTGAATGACCCTGTCCAAAATTCCGCCGTTACGCTGGCGGCTCCGGTTCTGCTGGCCTTTAACGCTGTCAATAATTTATTCGGTGTTGGTGCGTCCAGCATGATGAGCCGGGGACTTGGAAAAAAGGATTATGAAACCGTGTACCGCAGCTCGGCATTTGGTTTTTACCTCTCACTTTTCAGCGGCATTCTCTTTTCCATCTTGCTTACTGTGTTTCACATTCCTTTATTAAATATTCTGGGTGCAGACACCACAACCGCCGCTGCCACAGGGGAATATCTGAAATGGACTGCCAGCTTTGGTGCAGTTCCGGCCATCCTGAATGTTGTTATGGCTCACATGACACGTGCGGAGGGTTCAGCGCTTCATGCCAGCATCGGAACCATGAGCGGCTGCCTTTTGAATATTATCCTCGACCCGATTTTTATTTTGTCCTGGGGATTAAATATGGGGGCGGCAGGTGCAGGGCTTGCCACGTTTTCATCTAATTGTGCGGCCTGCATTTACTTTTTCATTCTCCTATATCGAAAACGAGGCCATACTTTTGTATGTGTCAAACCGGCGATGTTCGGATTCCGCCGGACAATAGCCTTTGGAATTTTTGCTGTCGGAATACCTGCTGCAATCCAGAACCTTTTGAATGTGACAGGAATGACTGTGTTAAATAATTTCATTTCCTCCTATGGGGCAGACACTGTGGCGGCAATGGGAATCGCACAGAAGATCAACATGGTTCCGCTCTATATCGCTATGGGATTGGGACAGGGAATCATGCCCTTGATTAGTTACAATTATGCCAGCGGAAACACAAAGCGCATGAAAGAAACCCTATTGTTCTCCCTGAAAATTGCTTTCTCTTTTATGCTTATGGTATCTGTTTTTTATTATTTGGGAGCAGGCGCTCTCACAACCGCTTTTATGAAAAATCCGGTAATTGTATCTTATGGAACAGCATTTTTGCGTGGCCTGTGCCTTGGTATCCCATTCCTGTGTGTGGATTTCCTTGCTGTCGGTGTCTTTCAGGCGTGTGGACTTGGAAAAAATGCCCTGATATTTGCCATACTCCGTAAAATTGTTCTGGAAATACCGGCTCTCTATATATTAAACAAATTATTTCCGCTGTACGGGCTTGCCTATGCTCAACTGACTGCGGAGCTTATTCTGGCAACAGCCGCCATCCTTGTTCTCGTCCGCCTGTTTCAGAAATTGGAGAACACGAATCAGAAAAAAATATAAAGTACGCAAAATTGCGGAAATCTCAGGCGGCAGAATTATTTCTATTGATGCGCGGAATTACCTAATTTATAAAGAGAACGGCGGAAGAGTTTTTATCCTCAACCGCCGTTTTCGTCTACAAAAAGAATTTCTTTCTCTATAATCTCCTTGCATACGCCTATATGTTATTCATCTATCCTACCCATTATAGAAACTTCTTCGGATCCTGCTTTTCTGTTTTCATGCATAAATACGGAGCTGCCACTCATTACCCTTAAATAATAATGCACACCATTCCGCCATTGCTGTCATTTACTATTTTCTGCATAGTATCCTGAAGCTTTGTCTGGCTTTCATCATTAATCATGGCCATCTTATTTCTCATCCCGTCCATGACCAGGTCCTCAATAGACTTTCCGAAAATGTTGGTACCCCAGATACCTTCTTCGCTTTGCTTTGCTTCTTCTATATATTCGATTAAATCTTTTGCCTGCTGCTCATTTCCTACAATCGGAGCAATCTCTGTTTCAATATTTGCCCGGATCAGATGGATGGACGGAGCCTGAGAATGTATTTTTACCCCATATTTATTTCCCTGTTTGATAATCTCCGGTTCATTTAAGGTGATTTCCTCCTTGGACGGACTCACTACACCATATCCCTTCATACGAACCAGGGCGAACGCGTCCTTTACGCCCTCATACTCGTTTTTTAGCTCTGACAGCTTTTTCATCTCGGCAATCAGCTCATACTGTCCGGCAATATGAGTTCCTGTAAGCTCGCTGAGCATCTCATAGTAGTATCTGTCCGCAATACCAATACGAACCTTTACACAGCCAGTATCCATCGCAATATGATCTACCTTGCATTCATCTATATATTGGCTGTCCGGCAAAGTAAGACCTCCGGCAGCATCCCGAATTTCCCCGAACTGCTCTAAAATGCCTTTGATATGCGTCAAAAGCTCCTGTTTTAATCGATGATCTCTTGGAAGCATTTCCACCCACTTAGGGATAAAAAACTGAATCTCGGAAACCGGAAATTCGAAAAGCACTGCTTCCATAATTTTATAAATGTCTTCTTCCTTAAGCTGTTCGCAGTTAACCGGAATCGCTTTTACTCCATATTCCTGTTCCAGCTCCTCCATAACCTTCTTGGCATCATCTCCATAGGGCTTTTTGGAGTTTACAAGTACAATAAAGGGTTTTCCGATTCCCTGCAGCTCTCTTATAGTTTTTCCTTCTGCCTCCCGGTAATTTGCCCTTTCAATCTCTCCGATGCTTCCATCGGTTGTAATTACAATTCCTATGGTGGAATGGTCATGAATCACCTTCCTTGTTCCAATTCCAGCCGCCTTTGTAAAGGGAATCTCATAGTCAAACCAGGGCGTCTTCACCTGGCGCTCCTCGCTGCCCTCCACATGGCCCGCAGCGCCTTCCACCATATATCCTACGCAGTCAATCAGCCGCACCTTTACCGCAACATCCTCCGTAAGTTTAATCTCCGCGGCTTCCTTGGGCACAAATTTCGGCTCTGTAGTCATAATCGTCCTTCCGGACGCCGACTGGGGCAGCTCATCCCTTGTCCTTGCTTTTGTATGTTCATCCTCCATATGGGGGAGTACCAGAACATCCATGAAACGCTTGATAAAGGTGGATTTTCCTGTACGTACAGGCCCTACCACTCCGATATATATTTCTCCATTCGTTCTGCCCCCGATATCTTTGTACAACTGAAACGTATCCATTCTAATACCCCCTTGTTATGCTGATATCAATGTATGCAGCCGTATGAGAGATTAGAACAATTATATCTTTTTATTCTTCTTTCCAGGGAAGCGCATTATGCTCTGCCTTGCTGTCCCGCAGCATCAGCTCATTCACTGCCTCTTTCGGATCCTTCCCCTGGAACAAAATCTCATTTACCTTATTGATAATAGGAAGGGGCACTCCGTACTTTTCCCCCAGCTTTACGGCCGCCTTTGTAGAATACACGCCTTCCACCACCATTTGCACCTCATCCATGGCCTCCTGCATGCTTTTTCCCTGTCCCATGAGATATCCGGCCTTCCGGTTCCGGCTGTGAACGCTGGCGCAGGTTACGATAAGGTCGCCGATTCCGGTAAGACCGGTGAAGCTCTCGATAGCTCCGCCCATCTTTACCCCAAGTCTGGCGATTTCCGCAATTCCTCTCGTAATGAGGGCCGCCTTCGTGTTATCGCCGTATCCCATGCCGTCTGCGATGCCGGCGGCAAGGGCAATGACATTTTTAAGAGAGCCTCCAAGCTCCATGCCCAGCATATCCGGACTAGTGTACACCCGGAACACCTCGTTCATAAACATTTCCTGAAGATAATCGGCAGTGTCTTTCCTTCCTGCGCCAATCACCACTGTTGTAGGAAGACCCCTACCTACCTCCTCAGCGTGGCTTGGACCGGAAAGAACCGCAACATCTGCCTGAGGTATTTCCTCCTTAATCTGCTGTGACAGCGTCATAAGGGTATTCTCCTCAATTCCCTTTGCCACATCTACGATAATCTGTCCATCCGCCACATGGGGCTTCATTTTTTTCGCCGTGCTTCTTGTAAATGGAGAAGGTACCGCAAGCACGATAAAATCCTTCTCTTTTACTGTTCTTTCCATATCTGTTGTAAATTCCATGTCCTCCGGTATCTTTACCCTCGGAAGCTTGCTCTTATGCTCCCGTTCCTCTGAAAGCATATCCACCTCTTTCTGGTCAATGGACCAGACTGTAACCCTGTGACCGTTTTTGTGAAGCAGAAGTGCAAGGGCCGTTCCCCAGCTTCCCGCTCCCATAACACCTGCATTTGCCATTTTTACATCCTCCCATTTCATTTATTTTATGTTTTATTTTTCCACCGTTTTCTTCCCAAAATTCAGCTTATTTTCCGTTCCGGCTAAAAGCCTTTTTATATTCTCTCTGTGCTTGTAAAAAGCAGACAGCATCAGAAACGCCGCCACCGCATACATCTCGTAAACATAGGGCGCGCCTACGCCAAAGCCGCCCATCTGGCCGTACACGACCACCTCGATGAGATAGATGATAACCACAAATAAAGAACCCAGCGATACATAGCGGGTCAGAGCAACGGTTCCCACAAATACGGCAAGACAGATAAGCACCAGCCAGATATTAACGGTACTTGCAAGAAGGCCGGCTGTGGCCGCGATTCCTTTTCCGCCTTTAAATTTCAGATAAAAAGGATAGTTATGTCCAAGGACCGCTCCCATGCCTGCATACATGGCAAGCACAGGGAGAATATCGCCGTGTGCACTTCCAAAGAGCAGCTTAACCGCTAGCACTGCAAAAATACATTTAAACGCATCTCCCAGAAAGGTAATCAGTCCTGCCTTCCATCCAAGGGTACGCAGAGCATTGGTAGTTCCGGCATTCCCGCTTCCATAATTACGTATATCCATATGATGAAGCTTTCCATAAATGTATCCGGTCTGCAGAAGACCGAAGGCATATCCAATCAATACACTCGCTGCACGTTCCATTTCCTAACGCTCCTTTTCCTTTCTCTCCCGAACAAAGAATTTAAGAGACGTTCCCTTAAATCCAAAGGCCTCGCGGATCTTATTTTCCAGATACCTCTGATAAGAAAAATGCATAAGCTCCTTATCGTTTACAAAAACCACAAAGGCAGGCGGCTTAACAGAAACCTGGGTTATATAGAAAAGCTTTAACCGTTTTCCTTTATCTGAAGGCGGCTGCTGCAGGGCTGCCGCCTCCATCATAATCTCGTTTAACACGCCTGTAGCCACCCGAAGGGTCTGGTTTTCAATTACCATATCAATCACATCATACAGTTTGTTAAGCCGCTGTCCTGTCTCTGCGGAAACATACATAATCTCCGCATAGGGCATAAAAGAAAGCACTCTTCTTACCTCGTTTTCATACTCCCGCATGGTCTTGTCATTTTTCTCAATAGCGTCCCATTTATTTACAACAATAATAATCCCCTTGCCCCTTTCATGGGCAATACCTGCAATCTTTGCATCCTGCTCTGTTACGCCCTCCACAGCGTCAATCACAATCAAAACCACGTCCGCCCGCTCCACGGCAGTCACGGTACGGATAATGCTGTAGCGCTCCAGCTCCTCCTTAATCTTATTCTTTCTGCGAAGGCCCGCTGTGTCAATAAATACATACTCTCTGCCGTCATGAACGATATCCGTGTCAATGGCGTCCCTCGTGGTTCCGGCAATCTCCGATACAATGACTCTCTGCTCCCCTAAAAGCTTATTGATAATAGAGGATTTCCCTACATTGGGCTTGCCTACAATGGCAATTCTTGGCCTTGTATCCTCCTCCTCTTCGTCCGCTCCTTCCGGGAAGTGCTCTGCCACCGCATCCAGCATATCTCCGATGCCAAGACGCGACGCCGCAGACACCGGCACCGGCTCCCCAATGCCAAGATTGTAAAACTCATACACATCCGGCATAAACTTCTCGAAGCTGTCCACCTTGTTTACTACAAGTACAACAGGCTTGCCGCTTCTTCTTAGCATGTCCGCCACCTTGGAGTCTGCATCCACAAGGCCCTGACGCACATCCGTAATAAACAGAATGACGTCTGCCGTATCAATGGCAATCTGTGCCTGCTCCCGCATCTGGGACAGGATGATATCCCTGCTCTCCGGCTCAATACCTCCTGTATCAATGAGGGTAAAGGCTTTGTCAAGCCATTCCACATCGGCATAGATACGGTCCCTTGTCACTCCCGGCGTATCCTCCACAATGGATATCTTTTCTCCTGCCAGCGCATTGAACAATGTGGATTTCCCTACATTGGGCCTGCCCACAATGGCTACTACTGGTTTACTCATATTTTTAATCTCCTCGTATAATTGCATCTATAAAATCCTGACCACTTGATTTTACAATATCTGCCTCTACTTGTAAAGCTTCCGTCACATCCTTAAGAGTAATATCGTCTAAGAACACCGTCTCCCCGCTCCGGAACATGCTGCAGGGCAGAAGAAGCCTTTCTCCTAATGGCTGTCCCTTAAGCTGCCGGATCAGGTCTTTTCCGGTAATCAGACCGGATACGGTAATCAGCTCTCCGAAAAAATCGTTTTTTACCGGATAGACATACACCTTTGTTCCCGTACATTTTTCCATCAGCCTGCCTGCCATCCTCTTAATATAAGGATATGCAAGATACCCTGTGGCCAGAGAAACACTTCTTTTTTTATGATCTCCTTTCAGCACAGAATATGCCTCCTCAAACTCATCCAGAAGAAGACGCAGCATCCCCACTCCGTTTTCAAGCTGCAGATAGCCGTCATACCGCTCTGCTTCCGGAAGCTCCTCTCCTGCCAGAATATACCATTCGTCTCCTGCGTGAATAAAATGAAGCCCATACCGGGCGTAGAGCGTCTCCTGCCATTTATGGACAATATCAAGCACTGCGGCCGCTTCCTCCTTTGTAAAAGGCTCAAGGGGATATAAACCTTCCCGGTATTTCGTAAGTCCCACCGGAACTACTGACACGCTCCGAAGATAAGGTATATATTTTGACAGCTCCCCAATGCTCCGCTTAAGCTCTTCTCCGTCGTTGATGCCTTTGCAGAGCACAATCTGTCCGTTCATCTCTATTCCCCCCTCAAAAAGCCTGTCCACCTTTTTAAGGGCTTCCCCTGCAAAACGATTATGAAGCATTTTACACCGCAGCCCTGGATTTGTGGTATGAAAAGAAATGTTAATGGGTTCCAGATGGTAACGGATAATCCGCTCAATGTCATGATCGCTCATATTGGTAAGCGTTACATAATTTCCTTGTAAAAAGGACAGCCTGGAATCATCATCCTTAAAATAAAGAGTCTCACGCATCCCCTCCGGCATCTGATCTATAAAACAGAACATACATTGATTCCGGCAGGAACGGTATTCGTCCATAAGGCCCTGCCCAAATATCATGCCCAGGTCCTCCTCATACTCCTTTTCTATCAGAAACTCCCACTGCTCCCCGCCGGGCTTTTCAATCAGAAGTGTAAGTTCTTCATCATTTACATGGAAATGATAGTCAAACACATCCTCTATCTCTCTATCGTTAATGGAAAGCAGTCTGTCTCCCGGTTCTATTCCCAGCTCATCTGCAATGCTTCCCGGCTTAATTTCTTTAATTATATGCTCATGCGCCATATGGTTACCTCAATACTGTTCTGTAATTCAGGTACCGGCCTCTTGCCTGCACCTTTACCCTATAATACAATATTCCTGCCAAATAGTCCAATGAAAACATAAGATTCCATTGACCGCCCCCACTGGAAAATGTTATGATTTGAACAGAAACAGGTACGCACTACCGAAATTTTATATTTTTACAGGAGACAATCTATGCCGAATATTAAGTTAATGGAAGAAGCGCTTCCGGTCGCCCCCCTTAAGATCGCAGCTCTTGAAAGCTGTACAATCCTGGGGGAAAAAGTGAACCAGTACATTGTAAAATTCCGTCAGGAAACCTTAAAAGAATCTCTAACCTCTCCCTTATTTTCCAGTTATCAGTTGGACAACTATCTGATTGACTGCTCCTGTCCTAGGTTCGGGACCGGGGAGGCAAAGGGAATTATCCGGGACAGCATCCGCGGAAAAGACTTTTTTATTATGGTGGATGTATGCAATTACAGCCTGACCTATACCGTAAACGGACACGAAAACCACATGTCCCCTGATGACCATTATCAGGATTTAAAACGGATTATATCTGCCGCCACAGGAAAGGCGCACCGTATTAACGTCATTATGCCTTTCCTCTATGAAAGCCGGCAGCACAAGCGCACGAAACGGGAGTCTTTAGACTGTGCTCTGGCGCTTCAGGAGCTCGCAGATATGGGGGTAAGCAATATCATCACCTTTGACGCCCACGATCCCCGGGTACAGAATTCCATTCCTCTTCACGGCTTTGATAATTTTGCCACGGCCTACCAGTTTATGAAGGCGCTCCTTAAGGCTGAGCCAAAGCTTCCTGTGGATAAAGACCATCTGATGATTATCAGCCCGGACGAGGGAGCCATGCACCGGGCCGTCTACTTCTCCAACGTAATCGGAGTGGATATGGGCATGTTCTATAAGCGCCGGGACTATTCTAAGATCGTGAACGGGAAAAATCCCATTGTTGCCCATGAGTTTTTGGGTTCTGATATAAAGGGAAAAAATGTTATTATTGTAGACGATATGATATCCTCCGGCGAAAGCATGCTGGACGTAGCGAAGCAGATGAAGGAACGGGGAGCAGCAAAGGTGTTTGTATGCACCACCTTCGGTCTTTTTACCGACGGTTTCGAAAAATTTGACGAATATTACGAGAAGGGGTATATTAACCGGGTAATTACGACGAATCTTACCTATCTTCCGCCGGAAACAGAAGAACGGCCGTACTTTGTCATCGCGGATCTGAGTAAATTTATAGCCCTCATCATTGATTCTTTTAACCATGATATTACTATGAGTTCCGTCCTTGACCCAACGGCAAAGCTGCACGCACTCTTAGACAGACATAAAAAGGAAATCAGCAATATATAAAATCATAAAAGGGGCTGTTTGTCAGCCCCTTTCCTTAAGCTATCCGATCACCCGGACTCTTAAAACTTCCTTTACATTTTCAAGATCCTGCGCCACTCTTTCCGGCACTTTGGAATCTACGTCAATCATTGTATAAGCGTATTTCCCTTTACTTTTGTTTGTCATATCCGCGATATTCATATTATCGTCTGCAAGTATCTTCGTAAACTGTCCGATCATATTCGGAACATTTCTGTGAAGAATCAGAATTCTTGTATTTTCTCCCCGCATACCCATATCGCAATTAGGATAATTAACGGAATTATGAATGTTTCCGTTTTCCAGATAGTCCTTCACCTGCCGTACCGCCATCTTCGCACAGTTATCCTCCGCCTCCTCGGTGGAAGCCCCAAGATGAGGAATGACAATGGCTCCCTTTACCCCCGCCACAACCGGCGTGGGAAAATCGGTTACATAATGCTTTACCTTGCCGGACAACAGCGCATCCACCATACTTTCCTCGTCAACCAGTACATTTCTTGCAAAATTAAGCACCACCACGCCGTCCTTCATTAAGCTGACAGCACCTTTGTCAATCATTCCTTTTGTACTGTCCATTGCCGGCACATGAATCGTGATATAATCGCAGTACTGATAAATCTCATCCACCGTCCTTGCATGATGGATACTTCTTGACAGCCTCCACGCGGAATCTACCGATACATAGGGATCATATCCATACACATCCATTCCAAGATGAGCAGCGGCATTGGCAACCAGAACGCCGATAGCCCCAAGGCCGATGACTCCCAGCTTCTTTCCCTCCAGCTCGCAGCCGGCAAAGGCTTTTTTCGCCTTTTCCGCATCCTTTGCTATATTACCGTCTTCCTCATTTTCCTGCACCCAGTTAATTCCGCCGATAATATCCCTTGAGGCCAGAAGCATACCGGCAAGCACCAGCTCCTTTACGCCGTTGGCGTTAGCTCCCGGCGTGTTAAATACAACAATTCCCTCCTCCGCGCACCTTTCAAGGGGAATATTATTTACTCCGGCGCCGGCTCTTCCCACTGCCTTTAGTTTATTTCCAAATTCCATTTCATGCATCACAGCGCTTCTTACGAGAATCGCGTCTGCCTTCTCCGGCGTGCTTACCGGAACATATTCCTCTGTAAACTTTTCCAGTCCAACCTCCGAGATTGGATTTAAACAGTGATAGCTGAACATTACAGATTCTCCTCCTCAAACTTCTTCATAAACGCTGTCAGGGCTTCCACACCTTCGATTGGCATGGCGTTATAAATACTTGCGCGCATGCCGCCTACCGTGCGGTGGCCTTTCAGGCTAACAAGGCCTGCTTCCTCCGCTTCTTTTACAAACTTAGCCTCTAATTCCTCATCGCCGATAACAAAGGGAACATTCATAAGGGAACGGTCCTTTTTCACTACTGTCCCTCTAAACATCTTGCTTGCATCCAGATAATCGTAAAGAATCTTCGCCTTTTTTTCGTTGCGCTCCTTCATTGCCGCAAGGCCCCCCTGCTTTTTCAGCCATTTGAACACCTTGCCGCAGATATAAATTCCATATGCCGGCGGAGTATTGTAAAGAGAGCCTGCCTCCGCATGAGTCTTATACTTCAGCATAGTCGGAGTCCCGGGAAGTACCTGGTCTGTGATCAAATCTTTCCGGATAATAACAATGACCGTTCCTGCCGGACCGATATTTTTCTGTACGCCTCCGTATATCACTCCATACTTTGTAACCTCATGGGGCTCCGATAAGAAGCAGGAGGATACGTCTGCCACCAGGGTCTTTCCCTTTGTATCCGGAAGCTCCTTATATTTTGTCCCGTAAATCGTATTATTTTCACAGATATACACATAATCCGCATCTTCGGATATGGGAAGATCTGAAACATCCGGAATATAGGAAAAGGTTTTATCTGCGGAAGAAGCAATAATATTTACCTTTCCATATTTCCCTGCTTCCTGGGCTGCTTTTTTCGCCCACTGTCCTGTCACAATATAATCTGCCGTACCGTTTTTCATCAGATTCATAGGAATCATGGCAAACTGCTGAGAGGCTCCGCCCTGCAGAAACAATACCTCATAGTTACCGGGAATATCCATAAGCTCCCGAAGGTCCGCCTCCGCCTCGTCAATCATATTCTGGAAATCCTTCGAGCGGTGACTCATTTCCATCACGGACATACCGGTCCCTCTGTAGTCTAGCATCTCCTCTGCTGCTTCCCTAAGTACTTCCTCCGGCAGCACAGCCGGACCTGCTGAAAAATTATACACTCTGCTCATCTTCATTCCTCCAATACAATTTCGCCATTTACTTACTGGTCAGCTTCTTTTTCTTCTAAATCTTTCTCGTCAAATACTTCCCGGATAGACGCCCCCGGCGCCACCATCGGCCACACCTTATCGTCACAGTCGATCTGACAGTCAATCACAACCGGACGGTTCATAGTCAGAGCTTTTGCAAATGCTTCTGCGAATTCTTCCCTCGTTTCCGCACGGATTCCCACTGCGCCCATTGCCTCCGAAAGCTTCACAAAATCTACCGCATCCTTTAAAACGGTTGCAGAATATCTCTGCCCATAGAACAGATTCTGCCACTGCCGCACCATACCCAGCACATGATTATTAATTACAACCTGAATAACCGGAATATTATGGCGCACGGCAGTTGCAATCTCGTTCATATTCATACGGAAACAGCCGTCCCCGGCAATATTTACCACCGTCTTTTCCGGCATGCCCGTCTTTGCGCCGAGAGCTGCCCCAAGGCCATAGCCCATAGTTCCAAGACCTCCCGAAGTGAGAAATGTCCTTGGCTTTGTATACTTATAATACTGAGCCGCCCACATCTGATGCTGTCCCACCTCGGTAACAACAATGGCCTCCCCCCTTGT
The DNA here is from genome assembly GCA_948441955.1 of uncultured Lachnospiraceae bacterium. GTDB lineage: Bacteria > Bacillota > Clostridia > Lachnospirales > Lachnospiraceae > CAPEBR01. The sequence goes on from CAOJQZ010000022.1 coordinate 13,812, forward strand.
CTGGCGGTAGATTTCTTCCACCACATACGGGCCGGTTAACACCTCCGGATGGTAGGAAAGGGGATATCTTTCCTTATAGGCCATAATCGTTTCAATCCATTCTGTATGCTTCTGCTGTGTAAGCCTTTCATTCAGCATTTCAAGGATGATCTTAATGTCGCCCACCACGCCTTCTGTGATCAGTACATTTTTGTTCATTTCTGCCTCATCCACATCAAACTGGAGGATTTTGGCATGATCTGCAAATTTCTTCGCGTTTCCGGTAACACGATCACTGAATCTTGCCCCCACAACGATAAGAAGATCGCACTCGCTTACACCGTAATTGGAGGTTTTTGTGCCGTGCATGCCCAACATCCCTGTATAAAGAGGATCAGTTCCCGGAAAGGCTCCCTTTCCCATCAGGCTGTCTGTAACCGGCGCATCCACCTTTTTCACAAAGGTATAAAGCTCCTCGCTGGCTCCTGAAAGCACCGCGCCGCCGCCCACAAAAACATACGGCTTTCTGGCCTTTTCAATCATAGATAACGCTTTTTCGATCTCCTTTTTACATACAGCCTTCACAGGCTTTGTCCCTGGAAGCTCTGCTCTTTCATACTCCGTCTTATTGGCCGTTACATCCTTCGGGATATCAATAAGAACCGGGCCGGGACGTCCCTTTCTCGCAATGACAAAGGCCTTTCTTATAGTTTCCGCCAAATCCTTTACATCCTTTACAATATAATTATGCTTTGTAATAGGCATTGTGATTCCGGCAATGTCAATCTCCTGAAAGCTGTCCTTTCCAAGAAGGGCTACACCTACATTGCAGGTAATCGCCACGATTGGAATGGAATCCATGTAAGCTGTAGCAATTCCGGTAACAAGATTTGTCGCCCCCGGGCCGCTTGTGGCAAAGCATACTCCGGTCCTTCCGGTTGCTCTTGCGTATCCGTCTGCAGCATGGGCCGCTCCCTGCTCATGCGACGTAAGTATATGGGTTATCTCATCACTATGCTTATACAATTCATCATATACGTTTAAAATTGCTCCGCCAGGATATCCGAATACTGTATCCACACCCTGTTCCTTCAGACATTCAATAACAATTTCTGCTCCTGTCAACTGCATATTTTAACTTTCTCCTATCTGTTTTTGGGTATCTCCAGGATTGCTCCTCTGTTTCCTGATGTTACCATAGATGCATATCTTGCCAGATAACCGGTTGTAACCTTCGGTTCTCTGGGCGTCCATTTTTCTCTTCTCTTACTTAACTCTTCCTCCGATACATCCAGTTCAAGCTTAAGTCCCGGAATATCAATCCTAATCCTGTCGCCTTCTTCTACAAGCGCAATCGGTCCTCCCACCGCTGCCTCCGGCGATACATGGCCGATAGACGCTCCTCTGGAAGCGCCGCTGAAACGGCCGTCTGTAATAAGCGCCACACTGGAACCAAGTCCCATGCCCGCAATAGCGGAGGTTGGATTGAGCATCTCACGCATACCTGGGCCTCCCTTTGGTCCTTCATACCGGATAACTACAACGTCTCCTGCCACAATTTTACCGCCCTTAATCGCGTCAATCGCATCTTCCTCACAGTCAAATACCCTTGCCGGTCCCTCATGTACCAGCATTTCCTCCACAACTGCAGAACGCTTAACTACACTTCCGTCGGGCGCCAGATTTCCTTTAAGGACCGCCAGCCCTCCGGTGGGTGTATAGGGATTATCAATAGGACGGATTACCTCCGGATTCCGGTTTAACGCTCCTTCTATATTCTCTCCCACCGTCTTTCCTGTAACAGTCATACAATCTGTATAAAGAAGATTTTTCTTATTTAATTCCGCCATCACCGCATAGACGCCGCCCGCCTCGTTTAAGTCTTCCATATATGTGGGTCCTGCTGGCGCCAGATGGCAGAGATTCGGCGTCTTCTCGCTGATTCCGTTTGCAAAATCAATTTCAAAATCCATACCGATTTCGTGGGCAATGGCAGGAAGATGCAGCATGCTGTTTGTAGAACATCCAAGAGCCATATCTACGGTAAGGGCATTAAGAACCGCTTTCTCTGTCATGATGTCCCTTGGACGGATATTCTTTTCAAGCAGCTCCATGACCTTCATGCCAGCCTGCTTTGCCAGACGGATTCTTGCAGAATATACTGCCGGAATTGTCCCGTTTCCGCCTAGTCCCATACCTAAAACCTCGGTAAGACAGTTCATGCTGTTGGCGGTGTACATACCGGAGCAGGAACCGCAGGTAGGACATACCTTATTCTCAAACTCACATAAATCTTCATCCGACATAGTTCCCGCCGCATTAGCGCCTACTGCCTCAAACATGCTGGAAAGACTTCTCTTCTCTCCCTTCACATGCCCTGCAAGCATGGGGCCGCCGCTTACAAAAATAGTCGGAACATTGATTCGCGCCGCCGCCATTAAAAGACCCGGCACATTTTTATCACAGTTCGGCACCATAACAAGAGCGTCAAACTGGTGTGCCAGCGCCATGGCTTCTGTAGAATCTGCAATCAGATCTCTCGTAACAAGAGAATATTTCATTCCGATATGTCCCATTGCTATTCCGTCGCACACGGCAATCGCCGGAAATACAATAGGCGTTCCTCCCGCCATAGCAACTCCCTGCTTCACTGCGTCCACAATTTTGTCAAGATTCATATGTCCCGGAACAATCTCATTGTAGGAGCTTACAATTCCTACAAGGGGACGCTCCATTTCTTCCTTTGTAAGTCCCAGCGCATGAAATAACGAACGATGGGGCGCCTGCTGTTTTCCTTTTGTTACTGTATCGCTTCTCATGTTATCCTCCCTAAATATTTCTATTATTCTATATATGCTGCGATTAGATCGCCCATTTTTCCGGTACCCACCTGCTCTTTTCCCTCAGACATAATATCGCCCGTCCGATAGCCGTCCGACAGCACCTTTGCCACTGCAGCTTCAACAGCGGCCGCCTCCCTGTCAAGGTCAAAGCTGTACCGAAGCATCATAGCCGCCGAGAGAATCGTTGCTATAGGATTGGCAATCCCCTGCCCTGCAATATCCGGCGCAGAACCGCCGCTTGGCTCATAAAGGCCGAACTTTGTCTCATTTAAGCTGGCGCTTGCAAGCATTCCAATAGAGCCTGTTACCATACTCGCCTCATCAGACAGAATATCGCCGAACATATTCTCTGTCAGAATCACATCGAATTGCTTCGGATCCTTTACGAGCTGCATGGCACAGTTATCCACCAGCATATGCTCCAATACAACCTCCTGATATTCCGCTGCCACTTCCTCTACAACCTTTCTCCAGAGTCTTGAAGAATCCAGTACATTTGCCTTGTCAACACTTGTCACCTTTTTCCTCCTCTTTAAGGCTATATCAAATCCCCTCTTTGCAATCCTCCTGATTTCATTCTCATTATATGTAAGGGAATCATATGCAGTCAGAACTCCGTTTTCCTCCACTGTCTTTCTCTCTCCGAAATATAAACCTCCGGTAAGCTCCCGCATAATTACCATATCAAAGCCCCCTTCGGTAATTTCCTCCTTCAAAGGGCATGCCCCCTTAAGCTCGTCATAGAGCACAGCAGGACGCAAATTTGCAAACAGGTTTAGTTCCTTTCGGATTTTAAGAAGACCTGCCTCCGGCCTTTTTGATGGCTCCAGCTTATACCATGGGGAGGTCTTTGCATCCCCTCCGATGGATCCCATCAGAACCGCATGGCAGGACTTTGCCGCGCCAATCGTCTCATCTGTCAGCGGAACCCCGTGCACGTCAATAGATGCGCCGCCCATCAAAAGCTGCGTATATTCTATGGTATGCCCGTATTTATCTGCTGTTTTGTCAAGAATCTTCATGGCCTCCGTTACAATCTCCGGACCGATTCCGTCTCCTTTAATGACGCCGATTTTTAAATTCATGATACATCTTCCTTCCTGATTTTTAACCTTGTACTATAATATCGTATTTTTAGACAGGTTTCAAGACTTTAATTAAGTAAACTGATAAACTACAGCTCTAAGGCTATCTCCATCATCTGATTGAAACCGCTCTGGCGGTCTTCGGCACTTAAGGCCGCTTCTTTATAGAGATGGTCTGAAACGGTTAAGATACAGAGGGCTTTTTTGCCGGCGCGGGCAGCGTTCATGTAAAGGGCCGCAGCCTCCATTTCTACGGCAAGAACACCCATGCGTCTCCATCTGTCGTTATAATCCTTTCTGTCATTATAGAACACATCTGAAGACAGAATATTTCCTACTTTTACATTTGCTCCTTTTGCTCTGGCAGCATTGACTGCTTTTTCTAACAAGTCATAATCCGGGATGGGAGCGAAGGTTCCAGGAAGCTGATACTGGTCTGCATAGTTTGAGTCAGTACAGGCCCCCATGCCGATTACAATATCCATGACATTTACATCCTCCTGCATTGCTCCGGCGGAGCCGATGCGGATAATCTGGTCCACATCATAAAAGTGATACAGTTCATAGCTGTAAATTCCGACAGAAGGCATCCCCATACCGCCGCCCATGACGGAAATCTCTCTTTCCTTATAGGTTCCTGTGTATCCAAGCATATTTCTCACCGTATTAAAACATTTTACATCCTTAAGATAAGTATCAGCGATGTATTTTGCGCGGAGCGGATCGCCCGGCATCAGTACTGTCTTTGCTATATCTCCTTTTTCTGCCCCATTATGCGGTGTTCCCATTTTTCTCTTCCTCCTGTTCTTATTTTTACATGTTCGAATATTGTGCATTATTATAGCACTTTTTTTACAAAAAGAAAAGCACCGCTGCCTGCGATACCTTTCCTTAAAAATCATGCTATTGTTCTCTGCTCTTATTCCGCAGAGGCTTTCTCAATCTGCGCCACCGCGGCCTTTTGCATCGGAATACGGCAGTTCTTATTATTACCAAACTCTACAATGATATCTTTATCCTCAATATCAATAATCACGCCATAAAAGCCGCTTGTAGTAAGAACAGTATCTCCGACCTCCATATCGGCGATCATTGCCTGTATTCTCTTCTGCTCCTTTTTCTGCGGTCTGATAAAAACAAACCAGAAACCTCCAAAAATCACTGCATATACAACGATTAATAATGCCCAGCTCATTCCTCCCTGTGCCTGTGCTGCTAATGTAAACATACAATCTTCCTCCTAAATCTCATTAAACACTATTGCTATCATACAGGATATTAGCCTATTCATCAAGTAATTTTCTGCAATTCATGCAAATTTAATATTTTCCGCCGGTTACTTTTAAAAGCTTATCCGCCTTATATTCTTTATATCTGCCCTCTTCAATCGCCGCCCTTATCTCTGTCATCATTGTGTTATAAAAATACAGATTATGAAGCACGCACAGCCTCATACCCAGCATTTCCTTCGCCTTTAAAAGATGTCTGATATAGGCTCTCGAATAGGTACGGCAAACCGGACAGCCGCAGCCCTCCTCAATCGGACGTGAATCCAATTCGTACTGCGCGTTAAAGAGATTTAATTTCCCTCCATTTGTATAGACATGGCCATGTCTTCCATTTCGGCTCGGATAAACGCAGTCAAAAAAATCTACTCCTCTGTCTACAGCCTCCAGTATATTTGCCGGAGTACCTACCCCCATAAGGTAGGTCGGTTTATCGACAGGCAGGAAAGGCACTGCCGCATCCAGAATACGATACATCTCCTCATGAGTTTCTCCTACTGCAAGACCGCCTATGGCATATCCGTCAAGCCCGAGAGCTACAATTTCCTTGGCATGCTGAATACGAATATCCTCATAGACTCCGCCCTGGTTAATGCCGAAAAGGAGCTGTTTCTGATTTATCGTTTCCGGAAGGCTGTTAAGTCTTTCCATCTCTGCTGCGCATCTTTTAAGCCACCTTGTAGTCCTGGCCACCGACCGCTCCATGTAGGCTCTGTCAGCCACGCTGGAAGGGCATTCATCAAAAGCCATGGCAATAGTGGAAGCAAGATTTGACTGAATCTGCATACTCTCCTCCGGTCCCATAAATATTTTTCTCCCATCAATATGAGACTGAAAATAAACGCCCTCTTCTTTTATTTTCCTAAGCCCTGCCAATGAGAACACCTGAAACCCGCCGGAGTCTGTAAGGATTGGTTTATCCCATACCATGAATTTATGAAGACCTCCCAGTTTTTTCACTATCTGATCTCCGGGGCGGACATGAAGATGATAGGTATTAGAAAGCTCAACCTGTGTTCCAATCTCCTGCAAATCCTCAGTGGAAACGGCCCCCTTAATTGCTGCCGCCGTTCCTACATTCATAAATACAGGGGTCTCAACGACCCCATGCACTGTACTCAGCCTCCCTCTTTTCGCAAGACCGTCTCTTTTTATCAGCTCATACATTTTTCTTTTCCAGCCTCCCTTTAGTAGTGGATAACTACCGGCGTTCCCATTGCCATAATATTAAAGAGCGCCTCCGCCTTATCATACGGCATATTGATACATCCATGAGAACCATTTGACAAATACAGATCGCCGCCAAAATAGGGCTGCCAGGTAGCATCGTGAAAGCCGATACCGCTCCATGTAACACGCATCCAGAAAGCAACCGGTGTTTCATACTCCGGCTTACCGGTCTTGGGATCCTTTTCTCCTACCAGCGTTTTGTTACGCTCCATTTCCAGAATCGTATAAACTCCTGACGGCGTCTCTCTGTTCCATATATTGGGATTTCCTGTAACAATATCTGAATCTAAAACAACCTGCCCTTCCTGAAACAGCCACATATGCTGTGCGCTTAAATCCACCTCCGCATATGTATTTCCCATATCCATTGTCTCATGAACTGCCGCTGTGCTGAAATACGCCGGCTCCCTTGTTATAGTCTCTGCGTTCTCAATATTCGCTGTCAGCATTTCATACTCTGTATCCTGATCAATCTCCCATCCATAGGTTCCCGGATTTACAGACACAACATTACCGTTTGCTGTTGTAAATTCACGTACTTTTTCAATGGTATTATACTTTTCTGCAAGGGATGCTACATAAGCCCGCACTGCCTCCTTGTCAAAGGTAACGTTCATCTCTGCATCTGCCTTTATCCACTGGGAAATAACGGAGGCGTCCACCACCTCTGTATATGGGTGGAAATCATACGTAATATTGGCCCCCAGGTAGCTGTTCATTGCATCCTTTGCCGCAATAACCTCCGGAGAATCCTTGAGAAAACGCGGCTTAAGATAGCATCCTGTCTCCGACAGAATAACTGTATCCCTGAAGCCGTCAATGGCTTCTGACACTGCAGCATAAAAGATCTCCATGTCAATCTGTGTACCGATCACCTCTGGCTTTACAACAAATTCCGTATCTTTAAACTCCGGGCGCGCATCTACTGAAACTGCCTGATTCTCCGGAACCATACACGGAAGCTTTTCGATCTCTGCCTTTAACGCCTCTTTATCATATTTTACACCTATGGATGCCTTAATCTCTGGATTTTTCCACAAAGCCTCCATCCAATAGAAATTGTTTTGACTCTCTAACAGCTTATTGAGTTCCTCACTTTTTACATACTCAAGAGAAACCGCGCTGCCGTCAATCTGATCGGCTGTCCCGTCAGACTTTTCTATCGTAAGCGTATAACCGGCAACCTGGCTCTCCATATATTCCTCAACTGCGGCCACATCCTTCATAGAAAAATCGACTCCGTTTATCGTAGTATAAAATAAAAAGTGTTCGTCAAAATATATGGCAAATCCAATATAAACTGCTGCAATCACAGCAGCAGCACTCCCTGAAATAATTGCTGCTATCTTCCTGCGCTTACGCCTGCGAAGTTTTTTCTCTTCCTCGCTTTCCTCCTTTTCTCCAAAATCAAAATCCTCAATGTCATCGTCCGGGGCTTCATCCTTTTTCTCAGTCTCATTCTCCCCTGATTCTCTGTCATCTCCGGCTTTCTCAGTCTGTTCTCCGGCCTCAGGCACCTCTTCTGCGGCGTCTTCTGAGCCTTCGATATTGGTATCTTCATCCTTCTCCTCATCCTCCTCCGTATCGTCACTGCTCCTGAAGTATTCATGAGAAGAATTCGTAAATCCCTCTTCCAAATCAATCTCTATGAATTCAATATCATCGGAATCACTATCTACAGCTGTCTCAACATTATCAGAATTGTTGATCTCGTCTACATTTTTTTCTTCATCCTTCATAGAAATGTACTCCTCATTTTTATTTCACACCACTTCATTATAATATGCCCATTTCTAAAAGTACAGTATATTTTTAGTAAAATTACTGCGAAAATCTACATTTCTAGACAAAAATCGCTTTCGTGCCCGACAGAACTTCAGATAAAGTTTCTTGCACTCTCTGTATTCCTCTTATATAATAGTAAATAATTTTTACAAAAAGGAGACTGATATTATGGCCGGTTCAACCTATGGAACTCTATTTTCCGTTACAACCTGGGGGGAATCTCACGGAGAGGCTGTTGGAGTTGTTATCGACGGCTGTCCCGCAGGACTTCTTCTTTCAGAGGACGATATCCAGCATTTTCTGGACCGCAGAAAACCGGGACAGAACAAATTTACCACAAAAAGAAAAGAAAGTGATAAGGCAGAAATTCTTTCAGGGGTATTCGAAGGAAGGACTACCGGAACTCCCGTTTCTATTATGATAAGAAACGAGGATCAAAGGTCCGGAGACTATGGAAAGATAAAAGACTGCTACCGTCCGGGACATGCCGATTACACCTTCGACGCAAAATATGGTTTTCGTGATTACAGAGGCGGCGGACGCTCCTCCGGACGTGAAACCATTGGACGCGTGGCTGCAGGCGCAGCAGCGTCAAAAGTTCTGCGGGAGCTTGGGATTACCGTGACAGCTTATACACGTTCTATCGGCAGCATCTGTATTCCCCCCGAAGAATACCGCTATGAGGAAATCACAGAAAATCTGTTGTATATGCCCAACAATTGCTATGCAAAAAAGGCCTCTGCATATCTCGAAGCGTGCATGCAAAGGCTTGATTCCTCGGGTGGGACTATTGAATGTATTGTAACCGGAATGCCCGCCGGCATCGGAGAGCCTGTATTTCATAAGCTGGATGCCTCACTTGCAAAGGCCGTCATGTCCATAGGCGCAGTGAAGGGTGTTGAGATCGGCGACGGCTTCGAGGCTGCGAAAGCCTCAGGAAGCGCCAATAACGACTCCTTTTGCTTTAAAAATGGCAAAGTCAGTAAAAAAACCAACCATGCCGGGGGCATCTTAGGCGGCATAAGCGACGGTTCCTCCATTCTTCTCCGCGCCGCCATAAAACCAACTCCATCCATAGCCAGGGAGCAGCAGACCATAACAAATCAGGGAGAGAACACTTCCATAACGATTGCCGGACGCCATGACCCTGTCATTGTCCCCCGGGCCGTGGTAGTGGTGGAGGCCATGACGGCGCTAACCCTCACAGATCTTCTCATGCAGAACACCGTCTCACGCCTGGACTGCCTGAAGAATTTCTACAGCCGGAAGAACTTGTAACAGTTCTCCCGGCGTTCCGAAGCGTTACCCCATTCTACCCTATAAGTTAAAACATCCGCCCCCCACGAACTCTCTCAGCAGTGAGTTCATCGGTATATTTTCACTTCCGATTCCCACAAAATAATCCAGGAACTTCAGAAGCCTTTTTGCCTCCACATATTCCGGACAGTCTCTCTCAATTCCAAAAAGGAGGGACTCTACATAAGGCTTCAATACTGCAAGCTCATAAATCAGGGCAGAGTTAAACATAACGTCCGCTTCCTCCTGATAAGGAAAGATATTTTCCTCCTCACCTCTTCTTACCGACGGCCACATACCAATTGTTCTTTTTGCAGATGATCCTCTGGTCCTCGCATCCCGGACAATACGCCTTAAAAGTCTGCCGTCTGTCGTCGGAATACGGTTATGCTCGTCAACGTTCAACTGCGTAAGAGCGCTGATATATATTTTAAACTTATTTTCATCCCCAAGGCTTTCCGTAAGCTTAGGATTCAGGCAATGTATCCCTTCAAACACAAGCACGTCATTTTGTCCAAGCTTCTTAGGTCTGCTGTTATACTCCTTACTCCCCGTCAGGAAATTAAAGGTGGGGATTACCACCTCTTTTCCCGCAAGAAGCTCCTGCATCTGACAGTTAAACAATCCCACATCCACGGCACCCAGACATTCAAAATCATAATTACCGTTTTCATCCCGGGGTGTATCCTCCCGCTCAACAAAATAGTTGTCTACTGCAATGGGATGCGGCACCATTCCGTTTGCACGGAGCTGTATGGAAAGCCTGTGAGAAAATGTAGTCTTCCCTGATGACGACGGACCGGCAATCAGCACAAACTTAATATCCGGCCTTGAAGCTATCTCACCTGCAATTTCCGCAATCTTTTTCTCCTGCATAGCCTCCTGCACAAGAACCACCTCTCTGGCATCCCCTCTGGTAATCTTCTCATTTAATGCTCCTACTGTTTCAATCCCCTGCATATCGCCCCATCTTGTAGATTCCTTGAGAACAGAAAACAGCTTGTTATATGGTACAAACTCCGGTACTTCCTCCGGCGCGGACTTTGCAGGCATTTGAAGAACAAACCCTTCGTCATAAAGATATAATTTAAAATACTTGAGATAGCCTGCATCCGGAACCATATACCCATAATAATAATCCTCAAATTCATTCATACTATAAATATTTACCTTCGATACACGGCGGTACATAAACAGCTTTTCCTTATCGTGCATCCCATGTCTTCCAAAGAGCGAGATTGCCTCGTCTGTGTTGACCGTACGCTTACGGATTGGCAGACCTGCTTCTACCATATCATTCATTCTTGCCGTCACTTTATCAAGAAGTCTCTGATCAAGTCTTGCTATGCCCTCGATTGTGCAGTAATAGCCCTTGCTTACAGAATAATGGATTCTAACTTTGTCTACCTCCGTGTGATCCGTCACGTCATAAATAGCTTTCACAAGCATAAGGCACATGCTTCGCTTATAGGTCTGGTGCCCAATCTCATCCGCTGTTGTGACAAAACGTATCGTACAATCTTTATGTAGTGTCTTATGCAGCTCCTGAAGCTTCTCATCTGCAAAAACAAGCACAATATCGTGTTTATAGTTCTTTTGGAAATCCCGCACAATTTCCTTATATGCAGTACCCTCCCCGTATTTCCTTGTCTCTGCTCCAATCTGTACCGTGTACATCTTTTTTTCCATACTCTTCTCCTCTCCTGTGACATTCTGTTATATAACGGTAAAGGGATGTCTTACCGGCGCTTTCTCTACCTTAATATCCGGAAAGCTCTCTTCCAGATACTGCTTTACGTCTTCCAGAAATATATGCTCAAGACCATAATGTCCGGCATCAATAACAGCCAACCCCTGAGCCTGGGCGTCTATTCCCTCATGATGTCCGATATCTCCGGTAATAAGCACATCTGCGCCCCTTAAGATCGCCTCACCTATCACGCTTTTCCCAGAACCCGGGCAAATCGCCATACGCCTGATTATCTTGTTTTGATTTCCAAATACTCTTACGGAATCCAGCAAAAACGCACTCTTCACCTGCATGCACAACTCTCTGAGGGTAATGGATTCTATATCTGCAAGCTGCCCGATTCCTTCCGTCACACCATTCTGATCCGTACCGACTGCCTCCAGTACAGAACCGCTTTTTATCCCCAGCTGTTCAAGAGAAAGGATTCCCATTCTCTTTACGTCATAATTCGTGTGCATAGCATAATAAGATATGTCGTGGGAAATCAGCTTAAGAACCCTGCTCCCGATAAAATTAAAATTTGTCACCGCTTTAAGTCCCCCAAAGATAAGAGGATGATGGGTAATAAGCATATCTGCGCCAGTGTCTGCCGCAGCATCAATCACCTCGTCCCCGGCATCCAGCGCTACATAAATGGATTTTACCTCCTTATCATCACGGCCTGCAAGCAGTCCTACGTTATCCCATTCAAGGGCCGCCGCAGGCGGATACATTCTTTCTATCACCGATATAATATCTTTACACAGCATCTTGTGTTCCTCCATAACATGCCAGGGCTCTCCCTGCATATTCGATCTCGCATGTAATCTCCCTTATACGCATCTGCGTTTTCTCTGTCTTTTTGTGTTCCGTCAGCTGTCTCAAAATGTCTTCCTTAAGTCTTATCTCACGCCTAAGGTACTCATAAAGCACGGGGTGATGTTTCTCCAGAAGTCTCTTTCCATAGAGATATTCCCATTCCTCATAAGGCTCTGGCGCTCCATGGATCACCTGCATCATGGGATAATATTTCCCGTTCTCTTCTACCATCTCTTCCTGTACAATCCGAAGTCCATGTTGGTTAATATACGCTCTGACTCTGCCAAGCTCTGACTGGGGCTGTAAAATCATACTTTTCAGACTATGTATCATTTCCTTTCCTTCCGAAAGAATTTTTATGACAAGGGCCCCTCCCATGCCGGCGGCAATCACTGTATCTACTTCTTTACTCCTGACATTTAAAAGCCCGTCCGACTTACGGACTTCAATCTGTTCCTTTAGTCCACATGCCGCTATATATCTCTCTGCCCGTTTAAGGGGCCCGTCATTAATATCCAGTGCAAGCACCTTAGAAGCAATTCCCTGCTGAATAAGATAAACAGGAACATATCCATGATCTGTTCCTATATCTGCAACAGAGGCGCCCTCTGTCACAAGACCTGCAACTGCATAAAGTCTTTTTGATAGTTCCATAGGCGCCTCTTTCCTAATCTAAATAGTCTCTTAATTTTCTGCTGCGGCTTGGATGACGCAGCTTCCGTAATGCTTTTGCCTCAATCTGTCTGATACGCTCTCTGGTGACATCAAATTCCTTTCCTACCTCCTCAAGCGTACGGGCTCGTCCGTCATTCATCCCAAAACGGAGCCGCAGAACCTTCTGCTCCCTGTCTGTGAGAGTATCTAAGACTTCATCCAGCTGTTCTTTCAATAAAGTCTGCGCCGCCGCTTCAGCCGGCACAGGTACATTATCGTCCTGAATGAAATCCCCAAGATGGCTGTCCTCCTCCTCGCCAATAGGCGTTTCGAGAGATACCGGCTCCTGAGATATCTTGAGAATCTCACGGACTCTCTCTACAGGCATGTCCAGCTCTTCGGCAATTTCCTCCGGCGCAGGCTCACGCCCCAGCTCCTGCAAAAGCTGTCTGGACACACGGATTAGTTTATTAATTGTCTCTACCATATGCACCGGAATACGGATCGTTCTTGCCTGATCGGCAATGGCCCTTGTAATTGCCTGACGAATCCACCAGGTCGCATAAGTGCTGAACTTGAAACCTTTGTGATAATCAAATTTTTCAACTGCTTTGATAAGTCCCAGATTTCCCTCCTGAATCAGATCCAGAAATAACATTCCGCGCCCCACATAGCGCTTCGCAATACTGACAACAAGACGAAGATTTGCTTCCGCCAGACGCTTCTTGGCGCTCTCGTCGCCGTCAGCCATTCTCTTTGCGAGATCTACCTCCTCATCCGCCGTGAGAAGAGGGACTTTACCTATCTCTTTTAAATACATCCGTACCGGATCCTCAATACTGATTCCATCCGGTACCGACAGATCAAGCTTTTCCATATCTACGTCTTCAGCATCTGTCAATACAATGTCGGCGTCATCCACATCCAGATCGTCCACATCCCCACTGATTCTCAGCACGTCGATATTATGTGCCTCCAGATGTTCGAAAACCTTCTCCATCTGCTCTGCATCCAGCTCCATATCCGAAAAAAAATCATTAATTTCCTGAATCTCCAGAATGCTTTTTTTTCTTTTACCAAGAGTCACAAGTTCCTTCAGCTTCTCTTCCAATCTTACCGTGTTTTCTTCCATGTAGTGTCCATCCTCTCATTGCTTGTATATATTTTATCCTTAATTAATAGAAATATGCAGTTTACCTGGGTTCTCAAGCTCTCTTTTCGCTGTCATCAGGCGCTGAAGACCTTCGATATCTGTCACATCCAGCCTCTTTGCCAGTTCTTCGATACTGTGCTTCTTCACCCTGATGACCGTTTCAGTTAACGCCTTCTCCTGTTCCCTCACAGTAGACAGCTCCCTGATTCTTGTATGAAACAATCCCGCCACCTCCCGGTGCTCTTCCTCATCCGTAAAATGATTCATGATCGCCGCCGGATTAAGCTCCCGCCTCTCATATTGTTCATATAAAAGAGACGCAACTGTCCGGTACAGCCCTTCTGAGAAGTCCTCCGGTGTAATCAGTTTATAAATCTGGCGGAAAACATCTTCATCCGACGCCATCCATGTAAGAAGTATCTTCTGGGATCTGACGACCGCATCCTCCTTCTCCTTATCCTTCCTTCTTGGAGGCTTTGGCCTTGACACCGGCTTTGCCAGGCCGGTTTGAACCGCTGTCCGCATCACCAGCTTCTTAAGCTCCTCATATCCCACATGATATTTCTCAGCAGCTGCCTGTATATAATTATTTCTTTCAATCTCTTCATCAAATTCAGCAAGCCTCCCCGCCGCTTCCCGCATGAAGCCTGTCCGTCCCTCCGGAGACGACATATCATAGTTCTTCTCAAGTACCGCCAGACTGAACATGAAACCATTTCCCGCCTTTTGTATCCGCTCCTCAAAGGCCTCTTTCCCCAGCTCTTTCATAAATTCATCCGGATCCTTATATGGCTCCATGCGGATAACCCGTGTCGTAATCCCTGCCTCTCTTAAAATTGGAACTGCACGCAGCGCCGCCTTCGTTCCAGCCTCGTCGCTGTCATAAGTTAAGTATGCCTCATTCACATAACGCTTAATCAGCGAAGCATGTCCCGGTGTCAGCGCTGTTCCCAGAGATGCCACTGCATTGGTAAAGCCTGCCTGGTGAAGCGAGATCACGTCCATATATCCCTCGCATATAAGAAAATAAGGCTTTCTCGATGTCCTTGCACGATTCAGTCCATACAGATTACGGCTTTTATCAAAAATCATCGTTTCCGGCGAATTCAAATATTTTGGCTTTCCATCTCCCATTACACGGCCTCCGAAACCAATCACGCGGCTGTTCACATCCATGATAGGAAACATAACTCTGTTCCAAAACTTATCATAAACACCTTGTTTTTCATCCACACTGATAAGTCCTGCCTGAGAAATATATTCATCCTTATATCCCCTGGCCTTCAGATACTGATACAAATCATTACTGTATTTGTTAGAAAATCCCAATCCAAAGGACTTAATGGTATCGTCACTAAGCCCCCGTTCCGTCAGATATGTACGTGCATGGGTACCTCCTGTTCCCTTCAGCTGTACGTAAAAATACCGGGCCGCCATTTTATTGATCTCAAGCAGAACCGCCTTTATATCTGCTCTCTGTCTGGCCTCCTTTGAATATTCCTGCTCAGGAAGCTCTACTCCCGCGCGTTCTGCAAGGAGCTTAAGCGCCTCCACAAAAGAATAGTTCTCATACTCCATCAAAAAAGTAAATATATTCCCTCCGGCGCCGCAGCCAAAGCAGTAATACATCTGTTTCTGTCTGCTCACGGAAAATGACGGCGATTTCTCATTGTGAAACGGGCATAATCCAAAATATGAGCTTCCTTTCTTTGTGAGTCTCACATATCCGGAGATCACATCGACAATATCATTTTTTGCACGTACTTCTTCAATCAGTTCATCTGGATAATACATATGCCACACCCTTTTCACTACCCTCATATATAATATTCGACAAAGGCGCTTTATTTCCTTTAAAAATTCCAGGATTCCGGTACAAAATACTCTTCAAATTTTTTCACGGCATAATTATCTGTCATACCGGCTATATAATCACATACGGTCTGTTCTTCCGTCATATCCTTATTCTTTAATCTGTCAAGAAATTGTTCCGGAAGCAGCTCTATATGCTTCATATAATACTCATATAGATTTGCAACCATATGTACAGCTTTCTCTTCTTCCCTCTTTGCCGCCGGATTTTGATAAACGTTCACAAACATAAACCTTCGAAGCCCCGCCATTGCCTCCGCCACCTCCGGCGACATCTGGATTGCCGGAAGATCCATGCTGTTGGTAATTACATTGTGCACCATCGTATCCAGCCGCATTCTGGTAGATGTCCCTAAAATCCTGGTATATTCGGCCGGAATGTCTTCCTCCTTTAAAAGGCCGCCGCGAATAGCATCATCAATATCGTGATTAATATACGCTATCTTATCTGAAAGACGCACAATCTCCCCCTCCAGAGTCTGCGGCTTCCCACTTGTCTTATGATTTCTGATCCCATCCAGAACCTCCCAGGTGAGATTAAGGCCCCTGCCCTGCTTTTCCAGATATTCCACAACACGTACGCTCTGAACATTATGCTGAAATCCAAAGGGATTCACTTTATTTAATGCCCGCTCTCCTGCATGGCCGAAGGGGGTATGGCCAAGATCGTGCCCAAGGGCTATCGCTTCCACAAGATCCTCATTAAGCTTAAGGGCCTTAGCAATTGTACGCGCATTCTGGGATACCTCCAATGTATGTGTAAGCCGTGTCCGGTAATGATCTCCCTTCGGAAGTAAAAACACCTGTGTTTTCTGTTTCAGACGCCGAAAAGCCTTGCAGTGCAGGATTCTATCCCTGTCTCTTTGAAAGACCGGACGGATATCGCACTCCTGCTCCTCATCCCTTCTGCCTCTTGACTTACTGCTGAGCGCAGCGTACGGACTTAAATATGCGGTCTCCCTTTCCTCCAGCTGTTCCCTGATCGTCATGTATTATCCCCTCTTTTCTTCCTCCTTAAGGCGGTTTTCAATCGCATTTACCACAGTCTCCAGCACCTTGATTCTCGCATAATATTTACAGTTGCCTTCTACTACAATCCACGGCGCGTTTGGTGTAGATGTGCGGATCAGCATCTCATTTACAGCTTCTTCATACTGCTCCCATTTTTCACGGTTTCTCCAATCCTCATCTGTGATCTTCCATTGCTTTTCCGGATTCTCCTGACGTGCCTTAAATCTTCGTTCCTGTTCATCTCGATCGATCTGAAGCCAGAATTTTATAACAATAGCTCCCGCGTCTGTAAGATCACGCTCCATGTCATTTATCTCTTTATAAGCTCTCTGCCACTCCTTTTTACTGCAGAAGCCTTCAATCCTTTCCACCATCACACGTCCATACCATGTCCTGTCAAATATGGTTACATGTCCTGCCTTGGGCATATCATTCCAGAAACGCCACAGGTAATGATGGGCACGTTCTATTTCATTCGGCGATGCCGTCGGGTGCACCACATAACCTCTCGGATCCATATGCTCTGTCAGACGCTTAATCGCTCCTCCCTTACCGCCGGCATCCCAGCCTTCAAATCCCAGAACCATCGGAATCCTCCTGCGGTACAGCTCTCCGTGGAGTTTTTCCATCTTCTTTTGTAAGGATTTAAGGCGCTGCTTATATTCCTCCTTCGAATACTTCAGAGACAGATCTGCCTTTGTAAGAATGGACTCAGCCAGCATTGTTTTATCTTCTGCCACATTACTTTCACCCGCCGCCTCCGTATTTCCTCTGCTTTTCTTCACCTCTTTGACTTTCTGTTCCAAAGTCTGTATAACGGCCGCATAGATCTTTGCAGTGGCAAATTTACGGTCTACAGCCTCTATGATATTCCACGGCGCATAATCTGTATCCGTTTGGGCCAGCATCTCCTCGTGCATCATCTGATAGCGGTCAAACTGTTTGTTGCGCTTCAAGTCTCCTTCACTCACACGCCATGCAGTTTCCTTTGACCTCATCAGTTTTTTAAACCTCTTCTTCTGCTCCTTTTTATCTATAGCAAGAAAAATCTTAATCAACACGATTCCGCCGTCTGTAACCTGCTCCTCGAAGGAACAGATCGAACGAAACGCAGCCGCCACATCTTTCTCCTTCGTCTTTCCGTCAAACCGATCCTTCAGCACCTTCCGATACCAGCTGCTGTCATAGATACAAATTCTTCCCTCCGCCGGCATCTTCGTCCAGAATCTCCACAAAAACGGATAAAATTTTTCTTCCTGGGTTTCCTTCTTTACCGCATGGACCTCAAAACCTCTGGGATCAAGGGCCTGAATAAGGTGTCCGATCTGTACGCCCTTTCCTGCTGCGTCATAACCCTCAAATGCAATCATAACCGGAATCCCAAGCTCTTTACATTCTCTTTGAAGCCTTCCAAGCCTTCCTTCCAATACTGTTATCTTTTCCTTATACTCGGCCTTGCCTAAAGCCTTTGTTAAATCCAGTTTCTCTAACATAATTTTACTCCTTCTGTTATCTGTCGCTTCCCATTTCGTTCACATTTATCTTTATATAATTATACACCAAAAATGGCATAAATACAGACTTTTTCATAGTTTTACGCAATATCGGTATTCCATCATATAAAAAATTAGAAACTGTCCCGAAAGTCTCTGAACAGCTTCTAAATGTTTTCTTATACCTGTATATTTTATTTGAAGAGCTCATAAAATCTCTTTTTTCTGGACTTAATAGATTTTTTAGATGCAGAACCCTCCTCATATAGGCCCCTTGACCTTCTTCGGAGATTAAGGATTTCCTTTTGGAGCTGGCAAACCGTTTCTTTCGATTTGCACAAATTAAACGGAACATCTATATCACGAAATCTGGCACGAAGCCTTCCAAATTCCAAATCGCTCATATCCTGCTCGCTGTTAAGAACACGTCCCTCAAATACGTCCTCCAGTATATCCCTCATTTTAATGAACTTTGCAGGATTATCCGAATACATTGCGCTCACCTGTTCCATGATTTCTCTTTTTTCCATATTTAACCGTTCTCCTTACCGTATCTGCAAACTGACTATATCCCTTTATATAATACCATATTTCTGTTGCTGTTGCAATCATACATCTTGAGAAATTGTGAAAGCGGCTGCCCGATTGGAAAGAATTATCCGTCAAAGGAATTTATATACTTTGCACATTGAAAGGATGGATTATCGACCAGTTCAACATCTGCCAACGGCTGCTCAATACCTAAGCTATCCAAAAGATACCGTATATCAAGTAACACTTCTTTTGCTGTATAAGCAGAAATGGAATACTCTTTATAGGCAGGGTTCCTATGATTAATTCTCTTATGTACTCCCATCTCCACAAGAACAGTTTCTAAATCTACTCTGTTCTCTAAAGCCATCTGTACGCTTTTAAATTGAAAATAGCCGTAAATTGATACTTTCATTATCTCATCTGTTTTCCATATTTGTTCGTAGTAATCGATAAAGGACATATTCTTCGGTACAGGATTTTTTATTCTCTGCAATATTTCACTCACCATTTTCTGGATACTTTTTAATTCTCTTTTATACCCTGCATATTGCCAAATACTTACTGCAAACCTATTCACCAGCAATTCCTGTCTTAAGCCAGTTATATCTGAATCATAGTGCATACAAAGACAGTGGCCATATTCATGAATAATATTGTACCAGTGAAAATAAAAATCGAATTTATATTGAATGTTTTCAAATCCAAATAATTGGATAAAAGCCGCCTGCTGCTCCTTTGTTCCTTTTTCATATTGTCCAGAGTATATTTTATAACTCACATGTATCTCCCTTCCTCCGCAAATT
>CAOJQZ010000023.1 GCA_948441955.1 uncultured Lachnospiraceae bacterium
CCAGCTTCCGTCCGGCGGAGCATTTTCTCCCGCATATAATCTCTGCACAGGTTCATAGCAATGGTCAGCAGATATCCCTTCAGGTTCCGGTACCGATATCTCTCCACATACCGAACAAATCTTAAAAATGTTTCCTGTGCCAGATCATATGCCTCCTCCCGGCTGCCGGTCTGATAGCAGCAGAAATAATAAATATCATCATAATATTTTTCTGCAATTTCATTCAGATATTCCTTACTGCCGTTCTGAATCCGGCGGATGAGCTCTTTATCCTCCAAAACCAGTCTCCTTTCTGATGTACAGCTGCGTTTATAAGACGTCTTACAATAAATATAACCAGGATTTAAAGAAAAAGGATTTACATTTTTAAAATTTTTTAGAAGGATCAGATTATAGTATAAATAACGTCAGGCAGACCGTAACCATTTATAAAAAATGAAAACTGCCTGCCTGATTATTCCACTGAGAATGTCTTTTATGTTTTTCACGTTTTTATTTATTTTTTTTGTATATAAATCACATTTATATCAAATACAACTTTCAATATAATTATGATAGTACAATTTCCATTAGCTTTTCTGTAGCATCAGCCAGAAACAACGGAATATTAAGTGATTTTTTCTCAAATTTTAAATTATCCATAGAAAAACGGATGTGAAGCCTTAATTTTTCTCCGAATTTCTCCTCATACCTTTTCATTCCCCGGCCTTCTCTGTGAGCTGTTGGGCTTATTTCTGCCGGCACAACAGTATCTCTTTTCTGCAGAATAAAATCGACATCGTGGAAAGGGTTGTTCTGCGACCAATAGCGGGGAGCAGTATGAAACTGTTCTGTCAGGGAGCTTAAGATATAATTTTCCGTAAGCGCTCCGCATGCCTCCGTAAAAAGTCTTGTTCCTTCCGTAAAGGCGGAAGGCGGAATCCGGGACATACGCCTTAATAGCCCCACATCCGGAAGATATACGCGGAAAGCGGACAGATCATCAAAAGCAGACAAAGGCGTTCCCGGAACATGGCTCCTGTAGATTTTCCTTACATACTGAGTATCCGAAAGCCAGTTCAGAGCGTTCTCGTATTCACGGGCTCTTGCTCCTTCCTTTACAAGCTTATAAAAAAATTTTTTATTTTCTCTGGCAAGCTGGGACGGAACTGATTTCCATATACTTAACACCTTCGGAAAGGTTTTCTTATCAGTATAGGCGGCAAAGGCATGCTCATACATCCCTGTAATCCGGGAAAGCATACCTTGCAGTTCATCCACCTCACGCTTATGAATCCAGGTATGTACCGCCTCCGGCATCCCTCCCGTCACAAAATAGACCTTCAGCTTTTCCGATAATATCTGAAACCACATCTCCGGCACCGGCGAAAGTGAATGTATATCCTCTATGTATTCCGCAAGCTCTTCATTTCCATCAGCCTTAAGTGTCTCCGTAAATGTCATAGGCCCAAGTTCCATCCTGTTGATTTTCTCAATTGGAAATACCCTTTGAAGAGGTGTTCCGGCACAGATGACATGGAACTGCGGCGCCTGATCGTGGAAGGCTTCCAGGGTGTCAATGACCTCCGGACAGTCCTGCACGTCATCCAGAATCAGCAGTGTTTTTTCCGGCAGGATCCGCTGTCCGCAAGAAAGCATCAGACTCTGGAGGATTCTCTTTCCATAATCGTCTTCTGTTTTAAAAATTTCTTTCTTTTGAAAAAATTGTTTATATTCTTCCTGTTCACGTAAACTTATATAAACAGTATTTTTATAATACTGTTTTCCGAATTCCTTAAGTACCCATGTCTTTCCTGAACGGTTTACTCCTTGTAAATAAAGAGGTTTACGATATCTCGATCCCTTCCAGCCCTGAAGATCCTTCAAAATTGTACGTTCCATATACGCTCCTTCGTAAGTTTTAATCTGTTTTGATTATACTCTATGGAAAATAATTATGCAATCTGATACAATATTGTTATATATGCATATAAGAAATGAAAGGATAATATATGACATTACAAAAACTTCTAAGCTATACACGAAAAGCGGTTGATGAATATACAATGATTGAGGACGGCGACCACATTGCAGTGGGAATATCCGGGGGAAAAGACAGTCTGGCTTTATTATATGCGCTTCACGGATTAAAACGGTTTTACCCGAACCTATTTGAGTTAAGCGCTGTTACGGTGGATTTGGGCTATGAAAAATGTAATTTTTCTCCTGTGGCAGAGCTTGCAGAAGAACTTAAAGTTCCCTATAAGATCGTAAAAACGGATATTGCCCATATTTTATTTGAAGAAAGAAAGGAGAGTAATCCCTGTTCCCTTTGTGCCAAAATGAGAAAAGGTGCTCTTAATCAAGCGGCAAGATCGATGGGCTGTAATAAAGTGGCTTATGCCCATCATAAGGATGATATCATTGAGACGATGCTGCTCTCTCTTTTATTTGAGGGACGCTTCTATTCCTTTTCACCAAAAACCTATCTGGACCGTATGGATCTGACGGTCATCCGTCCTGTAATGTTTGTGGAGGAGGCCGAGATTATTGGTTTTAAAAATAAATATGGACTCCCTGTTATTACAAGCAGATGTCCCATCGACGGATATACAAAACGACAATATGCAAAAGAGCTTGTCAGCCGGCTGAATTATGAGCATCCTGGGGCAAAGCAGAGGATGTTTACTGCTATTTTAAACGGAAAAATAGAGGGATGGCCGGAACGCATCCCTCATATAAGATAAATTATAATCTTCTGTTTTCTGTATTTTCCTTTAATTCTACCAGATGCTCAATTGCCTCGGCAGTTCCGTTAATGCCTAATACTGAGCTGTCAAGGCACATGTGGTAGCTCTCGGTTGCTCCCCATTTTTTATTGCTGTAATAGTTGTAGTAGCTGGCACGCTTTTTATCTGTTTTTACAATAATGTCCCTGGCTTTGGCATCTGTCAGATCATAAATACGGGCAATACGGCGTATTCTGGCATCCATCTTTGCATGAATAAACAGGCTTAATACATTGTCATACTCCTCTAATGCGTAATCTGCACACCGCCCCACAAGGATGCAGGGACCCTCATCCGCAATTTTTTTAATTGCGTCAAACTGTGCAAGAAATACTTTATGATTAATCGGCATATCGGTATAGCTCCCTGAAGTATATCCCAGAGAATAGGTATCCATTACAAGAGAATACAGAAAGCTGCTGGTAGGTTTTTCGTCATGTGTCTCAAACAGTTCCTGACAGAGTCCGCTTTCCTTTGCGGCACGATCCAACATCTCTTTATCATATAATTTAATACCCAGATCCTTTGCTACTTTATAGCCGATTTCCCGTCCGGCGCTGCCATATTGTCTGCCGATTGTTATAATGGTATTTGCCATACATATCACGCTCCTTTTTGCTGTATATACATATTATACAACTTTTTAATACAAATGTACACAATTTTTGTGTTATTTAGATTATATCTAATCTTTCATTCTTATTGCTGGCTCTGTTCCAAATATGATAATAATTTTGAAAAGTAGTCTGGAAGGGGGGCGGTTACTTCCAGGTACTCCTTTGTAACAGGATGTATGATTCCAATGGTTTTGGCATGAAGCGTTTGTCCTATAAGTTTGGGAAACGGACATCTCCTGGGACCGTAAACGCAGTCTCCTACAATAGGGTGTCCGATGTCTGCCATGTGAACCCGGATTTGATGGGTTCTGCCGGTTTCCAGCTGACACTGGATATAGGTGTAAGCCCCGAAACGTTTCAATACAGAATAGTGCGTAACAGCTGTTCTGGAGTTTTTTGCATATGTACTCATTTTTTTCCGGTCTGTTGGATGACGCCCTATAGGAGCATTTATAGTTCCTTTATCTTCCTTTATATTTCCGTGAACCACAGCTTCATAAACACGATAGATAGAATGCTCCTTTAACTGCTCAGACAGGCTCAGATGAGCTTTGTCATTTTTACAGACAATAAGAGAACCTGTAGTATCCATATCAATCCGGTGTACAATCCCTGGACGCCTGTATTCACCGATACCGGACAGCTCGTTCCCACAGTGGTACATCAAAGCATTTACAAGGGTTCCGCTATAATGTCCCGGAGCGGGATGCACAACCATCTGCTTCGGTTTATTTACAATAAGAATATCAGCGTCCTCATAGAGAATATCCAGCGGGATATTCTCTGCCGCAATATCAGGCTCTGCAATATCCGGAAATGTAATTTCTACCTGATCACCCGAAATAAGCCTGTAATTTGCTTTTACAGGCTTATTATTTATAGTTATGCACCCATTCTTAATCAGTTTTTGTATATAAGAACGGGATTTATCGGTAAGCTCTTCAGCCAGATAGCGGTCAATCCGCTCTCCTTCTCCGCTTTCCACTGTGAAGTATCTGTTCAAGTTCCTCCTCCTTGTAATAAAAGCACAGTAACAAAAATAAAAAAATGGTTGTTACAGTCACATAAATATCAGCCACATTGAATATCGGAAAATCAATAAGCTTAAAATATAAAAAATCCACTACATAGTCAAGTCTTACCCGATCTATGAAATTTCCAAGCGCTCCAGATACAATTAAAACCGCGCAGACACGAAGAGGCATATAATGACGGCTCATAGGAACCCTTGCATAGAACCATACTACGACAGCACATATTATGGCGACACTGATGTAAAAAAAGAGCTTTTGATTCTGAAATAATCCAAATGCCGCTCCACGATTTTCAAGATACTCCAGCTGAAAGACTCCTTTTATAATCACATAAGGCTTTTGTCCCTTTAGTCTGGTAAGTGCAAAATATTTTGTCGTCTGATCCAGTACCGTCCCCAGGAATATTCCAAGAACAGCTAAAAGATAATGCAGATTTCGTTCATATTGGCTTTTCATGAATCATCCTCACATTTCAGATATATTTTTTTATAGAAATCAAATACCGTCCTTTTTTCGTTTCTGAAAGAACATCTTCGTACATGATTCTTCCGGTCCCCCGGAGAGAGATAATATCTCCCGGCTTCAAATGATATCCGTTGCTTGTAATTAATTTTCCGTTTACAAATACTTTACCGCCTTCAATAAGCGGGGTCAGCTTGCTTCTGGAAAGTGGATATGCTGCGGACAGTACAGTATCAAGACGTATAGAGGGAACAGTACCCTTTATCTGCTCAAACCGGGGAGCGTATGTAATATCTGCCGTATCTTCTATATGTACAGTAACCTGGGTATGACGAATTTTACTCAAATTTTCCGAAATATATGCTGCAATCTCTTCTTTTGCGAATATTACAGCTTCCTTCTCTTCTATAAGGATGTCGCCAAGCTTACAACGCTCAATTCCAAGATTCATCAAGGCTCCAAGATAGTCCCTGTGGGTTAGATTCTCTGCAAAGCGTTTATTTACCGGAAATGTATGAAGTATTTTCACAGGATATGTAAAACAAAGAGCATCAGGTAGAAATGCAGCCATCTGACGCTCTGATAGATCATATCCCCCGAAGGTTTCGAACCTTGCTGGAAACATATTCTTTGGTATTGTATGAAGTATATTTAATTCATTCAGATTCAAAAAATCTGAAAATGTAGCAATTCCCCGATAATATGCCAAATTTGACAATTCAATAAGACGCTTTTCCAGCATGGTTTCTTCTTTTACAGTCATCACAGCACCTAAAATCTGGAGCGCATGGAGGAGGCGTCAAAAGACGTGTTAAGAAGATCCTGCAGGTCTCCGGATATATCAACATTTGTTGGGGTTACCAGGAATATATAATTCGAAATCTTTTGCAAATTACCGCTGATTGCATAAGTTGCTCCTGATGTGAAGTCAATAATACGCTGTGCAATTTCAAGATCAAGCCCTTCCAGATTTAAAATTACTGTCCGTCCGTCTAGGAGCGTTTCCGTAATCTCCCGTGCATCTTCCACCGATGTGGGTTTAATAACACAAACCTCCATACTGACATTGGACCGCCTCGCAGGCTGACGCATAGGCGTTACTTTATTACCGCTGTTCGAACGGGAATTCCGGGAGGATCTTGCCGGAGGATTATATCCGTCATCATAGTCATCGTCTTCATATGTCTTCTCCTTCCGGAAAAAGCTTCTCTTCGGTTTTTCTTCATAGCCGTAGTCGTCTTCATATCCATCATCAAAGAAGTCATCATCATAGTCATCATCATCATTCAATTTCATGATGTCCATAAACTTATCTAAAACTCCCATTATTAATTCTCCTATCCTATATTTGTTTGAGCATAACTGCGCTCACCAAATATTCCGGTTCCTACACGCACCATTGTTGCTCCCTCTTCAATGGCCACCCGGTAATCGTTAGTCATCCCCATTGACAGTACACTCATGTTAATATTATGTCCGTTTTTCTTTGCAATGTCAACAGATAATTTTTTTAAATGTGCGAAAACAGGTCTGTTTTCTTCCGGATTTTCTACATAAGGCGCAATTGTCATAAGTCCTTTAACCCTGATATGAGACATTTCAGAAACCTTTTCTGTAAATTCAAAAACCTCTTCCGGCATAAGCCCAAATTTACTCTTTTCTCCTGCAACATTAACCTCTATCAAAATATCTGTAATGATGTTTTGTTTTGCTGCTTCTTTTTCAATTGCCTCCGCAAGGCGCAAAGAATCTACAGAATGGATTAGTGATACTTTACCTATTATATATTTGATCTTGTTCCGCTGGAGATGACCGATCATATGCCACTCTATATCCTCAGGCAATTCATCATATTTTCCGGCAAGCTCCTGAACCTTATTTTCCCCGAATACACGGAGGCCTAACTCGTATGCCTTTTGAAGCATACAGACTGGTTTTGTTTTACTTACAGCAATCAGAGTTACTTCCTCACGTGACCGTCCGCTCCTTTCACACGCCTTCCTGATTTCACTTTCAACATAATCGATATTTTCCTTCAACATTCTTCCCCACACTCCCTTTTAAAATACCACATCATTTTCCTGTACATCCTTTCCGACCAGCGCAATATGGTCATAATTGGCAAGCCCATAATTGCTTCCTGTTTCCACAATATAATATTCCTCGCTTTCGCAAAGAATCTCTATCTCCTTAAAGACTGCATATCCTTTATTAATATTATACACACCCTGCAGCGGTTTCTTTTCTTTCAGACTGCAGGTCTCCTCAGAATCTGATTTTACAAGAGTCGTGTTTTGGTCAAAAGCATTGGGATCCAGGTAAACCAGACCGTTTTCATTATCTCTGTAATAGATTTCTGTTTTTTTAAACACAGCTTTTCCGCTGCTTTCCAAAACAAGAACACCGTCCTCTTTTGTGTTTCCTCCCTGTGTAATGTATCCCTCCGGCACCACATAAAAGTCCTTCTTTACAGCAGAGGATTTTGGAATCTTAAGTCCGGATTCATCCTCCAGAATCAGTTCAATATCAAGATAACGCTCCTGTGCATAACGCACCATTGAAGAATCAAAGGTGAGAAAGGCAAGATTCGCGTCTTCTGTATTATAAATTGAAAAATCAGCAACTGCCGTCTCATGATCTCTTTGAAACTGCACCCGTATCCGTTCAGTATCAAAAAGCTCCTGTGCCGTCTCGTCATCCAGAAGGATTACGATTGTCCATGTATCGTCTGTGATTACCTTGTATACCGGTTCGCCAGCCTTTACCTGAGAATTGTTTTTCAGAGTTACAGATTCGTAATTCTGTTTTGAAATCATATCAACGGTTACATCGCTTAAAGAAATCTCTTCGTATCCGTCCGTCCCATAAATCACAATTCCAGGATTGCCGGCGGCATATCCATGAAGCCCTTCGGTACCTGATGTAAGCAGCGCATTCAGCTGTTCCTGGCGGCTCTGGTTAGATTTGCTTTCCAGTACAGAAGAAATATTATTTTTCAGCGTATATACATCACCAAAATTTTCTCCATGAAAATTTTCCGCGAAATCCTGGGTTTTAATAAGCAGCGTCTCCTGCTCTTCTGCCGATAATTCCCCATGCCCTCCTCCGTCAGCTTCCGGAAGCTTCAGCGGCTTAGAAGAAAGAGAGTATACATAGGTCTTGGCTCCGGCTTTGTACCCCTCCGGGGCAAAGTAATTTACATAACCGTCTTCCTCCGCCAGAACAACCTCTTCCTGTCTGACGATAAATCCAGTGTATGCGTTATCTTTCAGAATACTCCCCTCTCTTACCTCATATGCAGAAATATGCTTTCCGGTCAGATACATAAGTACTGTAACCGCAAGATAAATAAAAACAACTCCAAAAATAAAAACCCCGATATTTATCGACCATTTTTTCCGAAAAGACGTAATGTTTGATGTTCTTTTAGCGGCCAAAGCAAATCCCTCCCGTCAATTTTCAAAACATTTTAATGACGCTCCTGAAAGATACGAAAATTTCTTTCCCTGAAAGCTATCCATCCTTTTCATTTCCAGAAGCAGCTCATCTTTTAATTTCCACCAGCTTGTCCCCCAGTTTGAAAATACCGCTTTATCCTCTGGTATACGGCTGAATAACCGCCCGACAGCAATCCTTGGTGATAAATATTCCAGGAAAAGAATCAGCCTTTCTATATATTCTTCCTTTGAACACAGGGATATTGTACCATTTTCAAACGCTTTGCACAACCTTGTGTTTTTTGCAATATATAAGGAATGTATTTTCACAATCTGAATTCCAAGCGCAGACAGCAGCTTTGCAGTCTCAACCGCGTCTATATTCTCATCATTCGGAAGATTTAAAATCACATGGGTACAGATATCGAAGCTGTACTCTCTGATCATAAGTACTGCATCTATATATTCTGCCAGAGTGTGCCCGCGGTTTATCATAAGAAGTGTATGATAATTAGCAGTTTGAAGCCCCAGCTCGATGGTAATCTGAATTTTTGCTTCTTCGCGAATTTCCTCGAGAGCCAGCAGATAATCTCTTCGTATACAATCAGGTCTTGTGGAAATCGAAAGTTCAACAATGTCTGGAACCTCAGAGGCTTCTCTCATATACTGTTTAAAGGTATTAAGAGGTAAAAACGTATTTGTATAATTTTGAAAATATGCAATAAACTTATGTGCATGATACTTTTTTTCAATAAGTTCCCTTGTTTTTTTAAGTTGTTCCTTAATAGGAACACTACTGTCAAGGGATTCAAATCCAGTGCCTGCTTCTGCACAAAAATCACAGCCGCCCTTTCCATAAAGGCGATTTGGACATGTTACCGGAAGATTTACCGGAAGCTTATATACTTTTTCGCCATACTTGTTTTTCAGATATTCTGAATAAGAATAATACAAAAGCTCATCCTCATTTCTTTTATTTTAATGTATAAATATAGTAGTTCTATTAAATACTAATCTCAAAAGGAGGGATTAATATGAAATGGTTTGATAATACTGCCCTGACTCTTGTTATAATTGGTGCAGTCAATTGGCTTCTGGTTGGAATCTTCCGCTTTGATCTGGTTGCATTCCTGCTTGGAAACCTGTCATGGGTGTCTCGTATTATATATACAATTGTCGGGTTATGTGGATTGTATCTAATCAGCCTGTATGGCAGGATTGATAATATTCCGGATACCCGTCTGTAAATACACGGGGTATCTCTGGTTTGAGATACCCCGTGTATTTCCCTCTAATTTGTCGAAATAGAATTAACAATTTCTGTCATATCCTGATATAAAAGCTCTTTTGAAGCTGCTCCCATTACAATAGATATATAGGGGTTCTGACCGCCATCTTCATTTAAAAGAATCAGGCAGTTTCCAGCTTCACTTGTTGTTCCCGTCTTTCCGCCGATTACATCCGCTCCTTCCGGAAGGGGCGCCGCCCCGGAAGCATAATAGTTTGTCGGCGAAAACTCCATATCCTCTTTGCT
Organism: uncultured Lachnospiraceae bacterium; assembly: GCA_948441955.1. GTDB lineage: Bacteria > Bacillota > Clostridia > Lachnospirales > Lachnospiraceae > CAPEBR01. Next base: position 9,853 of record CAOJQZ010000023.1, read on the forward strand.
GCCGTCCGCTTTCGTAATATGAGCAGTATAAGAATCTGCACGTATTATTTCAAGAAATTCCGGATATTTTATACATTCATTAAAAATCAGATATAAATCATACGCAGTAGTGTAATGCTCCTCACTATGCAGCCCGCTTGCATTGACAAAATGACTGTTTGTTGCCAAAAGCTCTGCTGCCTGAGCATTCATTAGTTCCGCAAAACTTTCCTGATCTCCTGCAATATGTTCCGCGATGGCTACAGCAGTGTCATTACCTGAATTTAGAAGCAGCCCATATAACAGATCCTTCAAAGTAAACATATCTCCTGCCTCCAGTCCGCAAACCTGCTCGTCGAAAGCAAAGCTTGACGCAGCGGCGTTTTCCGAAACCGTAACAGTATCCGAAAGGCTGCCGTTTTTAACAGCCACCAATGCAGTTAGAATTTTTGTTGTGCTTGCTGGAAAAAGCCGTTCATGAATCTGATAGCAAAAATCAACTTCTTTTCCATTAACATCAAAAAGTCCGGCAGAATGAATTCCCAACAGATCGGAAACCCTTTCCGTTGAAACATCCTGGGAGGATACGCACAGCCTGTCAGAAAACAACGCGTCTTCTCTATAAACCGGACGCCTGTACTCAGCCTCTTCCAATTCAGCTGCAAGCGTCTCTGGTTTTGCATTTTCTTTTTTTTTATTATATATAATCACAGCAGATATACATAGGATAATCAAAAGCATGGACATACGTACAATGCATCGGTTTCTCCTTCTGCGTTTTCTGCTCATCCTTCTTTTATCGGTACATTTCACGCCAGTCAAGATCTCCTCTGTCAATTGCCAGAATAATTAATTCCGCAGTGGCAAGATTCGTAGCCATTGGAATATTATAAGTGTCGCATAATCTTATTACATCATTTACTTCCGGTTCGTGGGGTTTGGGATTCATCGGTTCACGCAGAAAAATTAATGCGTCAATATCATTCTGCGCAATCTGAGCTCCAAGCTGTTGTTTTCCTCCAAGGGGACCTGCCAGATATTTATGAATGTTCAAATTTGTTACCTCTTCGATAAGGCGGCCGGTCGTTCCGGTTGCGTACAATTCATGTTTGCTTAAAATCCCACGGTACGCAATACAAAAGTTCTGCATCAAAGTCTTTTTTGAGTCATGCGCAATCAGACCAATGTTCATTTTTTTCACTCCTTATTGATATTTTTTCGGTTGCAAGCCTATATTTAACACAAATCCTATACCAATATAGAGACTCACGAGAGATGTGAGCCCATAGCTGACAAACGGTAGGGGGACTCCCGTATTAGGAAGCATATTCGTGGCAACTCCAATATTGATGAAACTCTGGAATCCAATAAGGCCGCCGACACCGCAGCAAATGATTTTTCCTGCCATATCCTGGGATCGGACACCTATTAGTATACATTGTATCACAATTAGTAATAATAAAGCAATAACTATACAACTGCCGACAAAACCTAATTCTTCTCCGATAATCGCGAAAATAAAGTCTGTCTGGGGCTCAAGAATAAAATTTCCATTTTTTACAGAAGTTGTTGTATTGTTATTCAGTCCCTTTCCCATAAGCTGTCCGGATCCAATTGCCATTTCCGAATTATTCTGCTGATACGCCGCGTCACTCATATGCTCCTCTGGATTCAGAAAAGCTAGAATCCGTTCCTGTTGATAGTCTCTTAAAAACGGCTGGTTTGGCTGTACGGCAATGTAAAGAAAAATAACTGCCGACGGAATCAAAATTAGAAGCACGGTTACAATAAATCGGTAACTTAAACCGCCTACATAAATCAAAAGGCAGATAACAAGCGCTGTACAAATCGTTGTAGAAAGATTCGGTTCAATTAAAATAAGTCCCAGGGGAATTGCAGACAGCACCGCATATTTTATAATCGTTGACCGGTCATTAATATTATTCTTGTGATCCATAATAAATTTTGAAAAGAATAAGATCAACAGGATCTTGGCTAACTCGGAGGGCTGAAATTGAGTAAAACCAAGATTGATCCATCTTCTGGCCCCGTTTACTTCCTGTCCCAGCACTAAAACCATAGCAAGGCTTCCCACTGCCCCCCCATAGATAAGCCAGTATAGGTTGATAACCCATACATAATCAATAAGCGACAAGATCAGCATACAAACCATGCCGACGATAACTCCAAATGCCTGCCTACTCTGAAGGCTTTCTCTTGCACTTCCTACTACAAGAATACCAATGACAGATAATGCTGCGACAGAGATAATCAGATTTATTTTATAATCTCTTAGCTTGTATGGTTTTGTTATAATTTTCGGTAATCTCACGTTTCATCTCCTGCAAATGTAATAAGTATATGTGTTCTGCATATCTCTACTCTGAAATCATCTTCTGAAAGTTCCATATATTTTGACAAAGAAGAAAAGAGTTCTCTGCATATATTATCATAATCACCTGGGGCGCAGCATACGCGATCCGAGGTTACCAGTGTTTTTAAACGGCTCTTTGCAACCGCTACAGAAGACCTTTTTAATAACATAATCCGCCTCCTAATTTTTTCGGAACACTTCAGACAATCTGGCAAAAAAACCTCTGTCAGCATTTAAATCGGCAAAAGGAACCTCCATTCCCATAATTCGTTTACAAATATTAAGATATATTTTTCCGGCGCTGGAATCAAGACTAATAACCGGTTCTCCCTGATTTGTACCAATAACTACCTGCTCGTCATCCGGGATAGCACCGATAAGCGGAATAGATAAAATCTCTGTCACATCATCCACCGTCATCATATCTCCCCGCCGAACCATATCCATACGGATACGATTGATAATCAGACCCATATCCTTGATCTGGTTGCTCTCCAGCAGTCCAATAATGCGGTCGGCATCACGGATTGCAGATACCTCCGGCGTTGTAACAATAATTGCCCGATCAGCTCCTGCGATAGCATTTTGGAATCCCTGTTCAATACCTGCCGGACAGTCCAGAAGTATGTAATCAAATTCTTCTTTAAGCTCTGATGTCAGCTTTTTCATCTGCCCCGGAGAAATCGCCGCTTTATCCCGCGTTTGGGCCGAAGGAAGCAGATACAGACTCTCATACCGCTTGTCCCTGATGAGTGCCTGCTTTAACCGGCATGTTCCTTCCACCACGTCTACCAGATTATATACAATCTGATTTTCCAGTCCCATAACCACATCCAGGTTTCTAAGTCCCAGATCTGTATCAATTACAATAACCTTTTTTTCAAGCTGTGACAGCCCTGCACCAATATTTGCCGTTGTCGTCGTCTTTCCGACTCCGCCTTTTCCTGATGTAACTACAATAACCTCGCCCATGAATAACTTCCTCCTATAACTGGTTTTAACCTAATCTCTCCGATTTTAAGTATTCCAGATCCCATATGACAGGCTGCGATCACTGCTTCGTAGTTTCCATCGGCGCCTGCAGTCACTTTTCCATGTATGGTTCCTGTTACCACTACATTTCCTTTTGAGACAACGGTTGCGCCTTCTTCAACATCTCCGATAATTACAATGCTGGTCTCAGCCTCAAGAATCTGTCTTCCTCTTAGTGTACCTCTATAGAACATACCGTCTCTTGCATGGAGCGCGTCTCTGCTTTCATCCAGCATTCTTTTGTGAATTTTCTCCGCGGAATCATTTTTATCTATAATACATAATATGTGTACTCCTGACGCTTCTTCGATTGTTTCAATCATTTGAAGCTCCTCTTCCTCTGTAAAAGTGCGGCCGTTAAATTCCACCGCCATATCTGCATCCTTAAAAAAATGGGCGGATGCTTCAAATTTTTTCTTTACTGCCAGAAGCAGTTCCTCATACGGCATTTTACTGTCAAGATAAATCGTAATGCCGTAACGGTTGCTCTTCATTCGAACAGCGTCCCTCACATATTCTCGTCCTTTCCTAATCACCGTGGGTTTCATTTGTACTGATCTCTGCTGCTTTTCCAGTAACAACCTCCTTTTCCTCTGCCAGATTGTAGTAATATTTCATGACATCTCTGGCAATTTCACAAGTATAGACTGAGCTGTATCCGTTTGCAATACGGGTGGCAAAGGCCAGCTCCGGATTATCGCCTGGCGCAAAACCGACAAAAAGTGCATGGTCAGAATGGGTTTTACTCTGCTGCGCAGTACCTGTCTTTCCCGCTAAAGATGTATCGCTCAGGTTAATATCGGAAAAGGTTGCGCTGTTTGCCACCATGACTACATTTTTCATACCATTATGAATGGCTGTCCATGTGGAAGATGAAATATTATCAATCGTATTTTTCACCTTCGGCTCAAATTCTTCAAGAGCTTTTCCATCTACATCCGTCACTTTGCTTAAAAGTGAAAGCTCAAAAACTGTACCTTTGTTTGCAACTGCCGTAATATAACGGGCTAGCTGGCTGATAGTATAATTATTCGTACCCTGTCCGATAGCGGAAGGAACCGATGCTTCATCAGAAATCTGCGGATCTGCTTCTGGAATTTCCAGTCCGGTTGTCGTATCAAGTCCAAACATCCGGGCATATTTTTCTAAAGTGTCTGTACCCTTTTTACTTGCGTAGTAAGGCGCAGTTGCCTCCCCCTCAAGATTATCCTCTGCAATCATCTTAAGTCCGTCGCCTTCCAGACTCATCCTGTATCCTACTTCATAGAAGAAAGAGTTGCAGGAATGTTCAATTGCCTGCTCCACATTCAGGTTTCCGTGTGCCTCCGGGTAAATCCAGCATTTTGGATTGGGATCGACCTTTTCATATATACCATAGCAGGTGACATAATCATCAAGATCTACGATTTCCTCTGTCAGAGCTGCCGCTGCCACAAGAGGCTTATAGGTGGAACCGGGAGCTGTACGCTCCTGTGTCGCGCTGTTATAAAAAGGTCTTGACCCATCATTTACAAGACGGTTATAATATGCGGAATCCATTGTATTTGCAAGGCGGTTATTATCATATCCCGGATAGGATACGCAGGCCAGCACCTGTCCGTTTTTTGTATCCGTCACAACCATGGAGCCTGTACAGGGTTCCAGGGCAAGCTGTCCTGGTGTAATATCCAGCGTTTCAATTTTACCGCGGATAAAATCATACGGTCCTGTACTTCCTGACAGCAATGCATTATACTGGTTTCCGTCGTCAATTAATATCTCCTGCTCATAAAGCATCAGACAGATCTGTCTTCCCGTTATCGTTCCGTTTCGAATCATATATCTGTATAGCAGCTTATCAAAGGCGTTATTTTCTCTCAGGCATTCCATAATAAAAGTTACAAGCCCCTGATAAAGCTCCTCCGAATTTGAGTACTTCTCGCCGGAAGACACATACTCCTGAAGGAGAGAGGAATCAATCCAGTTTTTTGAGATCGCGTAATTTAAGTATTCATTTACATTAATGGATTCATCGGTTGTCCATGCCTTGTAGGTATCATCATTTGTATCAATGGCATCTGTAAGAAGTACGCCCTCATTTTTACTTAAAACATCATCCACGATATGAAGCACGTATGCCTGCAGCTCCTTGGACATATTCTTATAAGCAGCAGCAGACGAATTGTTAAGGATTTCCTCAATCTCCGTAAGCTTTTTTTCCTTATATGCAGTAAAAGTTTGATATACTTCCTTTTCTGTCGGCTTGGCCTCTTCTTCTCCGAAATGCTCCATATCCAGGATCTCATTGGATATGAAGGCATTGTATACATCTCCAATCGGAATGATCGCATCATTTCCGTCTTCCATATCTGTCCGGTCAAAATCCAGCGTATTCTGAATTTTTGCCAGAAGAATCCCGGCAAGCTCCTGCTCTATAACATGATAAATAACCTTCTGCAGATTGGCGTCTATAGACAGGTATACATCATCTCCTGCCTCTGGCTCAGTTTGGGAAACAGTCTCGATGATCTTTCCTACATTATTCACATAAAGCTTTACTTTACCCTTTTTTCCCTTAAGAGATGTATCCATAGCTCTTTCAATTCCGGATTTTCCGATGGTATCGTTTTTATCATATGTTTTTTTGTCATTCTTGCTGAGCTCATTGTACTCTTCAAGGGAGATTTGTCCCGTATATCCGATAACATTGGCAAAGCATACACTGTCATTATAACGTCTGAGGGATTCTTCCTCAATATTGACTCCCTGAAGGGAATCCAGATTTTCCATAATGTTGGCAACCGTCTCGTCACTGACGTCTGCTGCTATCGTCGTAGAGATATATTTTTGATAGCTGTTAAGGGACATGGCATAACGGACATTGATCAGCTTAAGGATTTCAGGTTTACTGAGCTTTTTCTGATTTAGGCCGTATCCATAGGTTTCATCGGTACACAGATAGTCAATAATCTGCGCCGCCGTCTGGTTCCTCTGCTTATCCGTCAGATCGTCAATATAGCTTTCACCGTAAACATCGGCGACAAATCTAAGCCTCTGTGTATTGTTCTCAGCAACAAACATATAGTTATCGTCATGATCCAGTATGATGCCAAAGTCACTGATAACCGTATCTCCGTTGGCCTCTACAATATCAATAACTGTAGATACTACATTATTCAGCTCCTTATTTTTTTCGCTGACAGAATCGTATTCTCCATTATCCTCAATTGTTACCGAGTATGCCAGCTCATTATATGCCAGAAGAACTCCGTTGCGGTCATATATATTTCCCCGGGTTCCTTCTACCTCTTTTGTTTTCTGAATCTGAATCTCATACTGGTCGGCATAATTCTGTCCCTTTACAATCTGCAGATAAAATACTCTTTGTATGAGTATAGAGGAGAGAATGCAGAACACAGCGGCAGCTATAAAAACTCTCGAGCGGATAATTTCCTGGATTCCGTTTTTAATTCGTTCCCATAAGCTATACAAATTTACTTGCACTCCTTTGTTCTTCTGCTTCTAATTTCTTGTTGATGTGTAAAATAATCTGATATAAAATCAGTGTAGCCAATATTGTATATACAAGCTCAGGCAATATAATGTGAATAAGATGATCATATATTTCAAAATCTCCCCGCAGGACATAGATACAGAAGCAGGTAGCCATTCCATACAAAAATTCACTGATGCCAATCAGCACAAGGGGAAGCTTTATATCCTCATCATAAAACAGCTTGTGAAAAAAACCATTCAAATATCCAACAAATGTAAATAACAGCATATTAAATCCAAGAGCAGAGCCCCAGAATAAATCCGCAAATATTCCTGCCCCAAATCCCACAAACATTCCTTCCTTCTTTCCACGCATAAATCCAAAGGAAGCGGCAACAATGATCAAAAGATTCGGTCCGGACGAAGCAAACAAGAAATGTGAGAATATTTCACCCTGCAAAAGAAAGGTAATAAGGATTATTACGAATACTGTAATCTTTCTTTTCATCAGTCCTTTTTCTCCTCTGTCATATCTGCTTTGGTTGTCGTGATGACCAAAACCTCCTGGATCTTGCTGAAATCTACTGCCGGCGTAATATAGCCCGAGCGTGTCAGGTTATTAGAGTCCACTTCTATCTCACTGATATAACCAATAAACAATCCCTGTACAAAACGGTCGCTTACATGTGAGGTTACAATCTGCTCGCCTACTTCAATTACATTATCATTGTTTTTCAATTTCTCGAACCGAAGTCTTCCGTCGGCAATAAGCTTCAGATCCCCCCTGACCATACAGGTGTCAGATGTGGAGAGTACCATACCGCTTACATTGCTTGCATCGTCTATAAGAGAACGTACCCGGGCATAGTCAGGCGCTACTTCTGTGACAATACCTACAAGACCGCTCCCTGCCAATACATTGCAGTCAACTTTAATTCCGTCGTTACTGCCCTTGTCAATGATAAAATCACTAAACCAGTTGCTGCCGTTATTTGCAATTACATGAGCTCCTATTTTTTCATAATCCGAGTAATTTGCATCCAGCTTATAAAGCTCCCTGAGTCTTTCCAGCTCATACTGCTCCTGCCTTAGTCTGGTATTTTCAATTGTAAGCTCGTCCACCTTTGTCTGCAAAGCATCTTTTTCTGCTCTTACATCCTGCAGGGTGTCAAAATTATCCGAAATATCGCTCAGATACCGTCCCACATAACTGATTCCTTTTTGCATGGGGATTACAGTGTAATTTCCAATAAAGCGTAGGGGTCCGCTTCCGTCTACATACTGTTCGATACCAAGAAGAAGCAGACAGACCGCCACAAGAATCATAAGCCAGTATTTACTTGACAATGAAGATTGTTTTTTTATTTTCATATCAGCTCATCCACCTATACCTGTCATCCAGCATTGAAAATGCCAGCTGCCTTAAATCTTTTGATAAAATAATTTTTTTTAATCCATTTACTGCGCAGATGTCCGGATTCACCGCTGTCCTTACAGGAATTCCTACGTTTTTCTCAAGATAAGTATCAAGTCCTGCACTGTCTGCCACGCCTCCTGTAAGAAACAGTCCGCTTTTACGGATCTCCGTACGGACTTCCGGAGGCGTACGATCAAGAAGAGAGCGAATTGCATGGATGCATTCCATTAACGAATCCTTCATAGCTGCTCTTACCAGATTAATGGAAATCGCTTTCTGCGTGGGCACGCCGGTAATTAAATCTCTCCCTGCAACCATAAATGCAGCGTCAGAATCTGCTTTAAATATCTCAAACCTGCGCCTCAGCGCCTCTGCCGTATGCATTCCTATAAGAAAATCATGACTGTTGCGGATCAAAGTGATAATTGCTTTATCATAATTTCTCCCTCCAATGGGCAGCAAACGGTTCAGAATCATTCCGCCGCCTGCAAGCACCGAAAGTTCGGTAGTCTCCCCGCCAAAATTTACAACAAAGGTGCCTTTTGTATTTCTGGCATCTATATTCATTCCGATAGCGTCAGCAATCGAGCGTTCTACAATATTTACCTCCTTCGCCCTTGCGGTAGAATGAATGACCAGATCAAAAAACGCCTTCTTCTGTACCTTCGTTACATCTGTCGGAACTGCAACCACATATTCCGAACCATTGGAAAACTGTCTGCCGCCTTTAATCAGATTCTGAAGAAGAAACTGCATATTTGTAAATCCTGTAATCGTTCCCTCCTTCATAGGAAACAATATTTCTATTGACTCCGGAGTTTTTTCATACATGCGGTAGGCATCGTCTCCTACCGCATAAATATCTCTTTTATCCTTAACTGCGATGACATTTTTCTCTTTCCAGATTACATCCTGTTTTTTATCATAAACTTTAATGTCATAAGAGCCAAGATCCAGCCCGTATGTGTTTCTTGCCATATAGTCATCCTTTCTACAGCATCCCCTCCTTGCGAAAGCTGATATAACAATTATTGCCAATAATAATATGATCTAACAGGTCAATTCCGATTAATGCACCTGCTTCCTGAATCCGCCTGGTTGTCAGCTGGTCCTCTCTGCTTGGAGTAGGATCACCGCTTGGATGGTTATGCATAATAATAATAGATACAGCATTCTTTTGTAATGCTTCTATGAACAGCTCCCTTGGGGTAATGAGCGAAGCATTTACTGTCCCTTTGGATATATTGGTTTCCCCGAGAAGCTTTGACTTGGAATTAAGCATCAGAAGCTTCATATGCTCCTGTTTTTCGTGCCGGAGATCTTCCATATAATATTTTGCAATGGAATCTGGATTTTGAAAGCTCAAAAGCTCCTGCGCAGAGGTTTTAGCCAGACGTTTGGTAAGCTCGGATATACAGGAAATCTGGATGGCCTTTACCCGTCCGATGCCCTTAATCCGCATCAAACGCTCCATACTGAACTGATGAATACTTAAGATGCCGCTTTCGCCGGCATGATAAAGTATACGTTCAGAAAGCTCAAGAGCATTTTCTCCCCGTGTGCCGGTACGCAGAAGAACTGCCAGAAGCTCTACGTCGCTTAAACTTTCCGCACCGCGGCGCTCACATTTTTCGTAAGGCCGCTCCATGCTGGGTATCTCTTTCATGGTATTGTTTTGATTCATATGTTCCTTTAGATTCAACGATGCTCTTTTGTAGAACTATAAGAAGCGGTAAATAATAATAGCAATAACAACACCCACAATGCTTGCGATGGTAATTTTGATCGTAAGACCGAAGGTGATGACCAGAAGTCCCAGATTCAGAATAAGAGGGGCGTCCAGTCCAAAGGTTTGTCCATAACTGAGCCAGCCAAGAGCAGGTACTCCCTCCGCCAGCATGCCAATAAACCCACCCAGCACAATTCCTGCCAGAATAAGCAGGAATAATGCCCATGCATTTTTGCTTCCTGTTCCTTTCATATGTACTCCTCCTCATGTTTCTCTCTAAAAAACTCAATATATTCTATCATATTTCTGAAAATGTGTATAGACTTATCCTGTTAAAATTTTCTTAATCCTCTTTAAGATTTGTCGAATGACCGATATATTCTGCTGACAGCTTCTGCCACTTTTAGTCCGTCTGTGGCGGCTGATGTAATCCCGCCCGCATAGCCGGCTCCCTCCCCGCAGGGATAAAGCCCTTTTATATTGCTTTCGAATAACGCATCCCTTTTGATTCGTATCGGAGAAGATGTTCTGCTCTCCACACCGGATATAAGAGCGTCCGGATTTCCATAACCGGAAAGCTTCTTATCGAATTCCTTGATTCCCTCTTCCAGTGAAGCAGCCAGATATTCCGGGAAAATTCCCCGTACGTTTCCCCAGACATAACGGCCCTTTATCTGGGGTTTCATACTTCCCGGGGCTTTTGACGGTATATTGTTGCAGAAATCCCTAAAAAGCTGCACCGGTATCTTTCCTTTTCCTGCCTGATACGCATTTTTTTCTAACTGTCTTTGAAAATACATCCCTGCCAGCACATCGTCCGGCGTCTGTCCGTAAGTTTTATAGTCCTCAGGAGCTACTGTTGCCACAACCGCGCTGTTAGCATTTACTCCGCTCCGTCCGCTGTAGCTCATGCCGTTTACCGCAATGCCTCCCTCCTCTGAGGATGCATTGACTACATATCCGCCCGGACACATGCAAAAGGTGTAAACTCCCCTTTTATTGGGGAGATTTGCCGTAAGCTTATATGAGGCGGCAGGAAGCCTGCATTTTTGTCCCTTTCCGTACTGGGAATCATTAATCAGAGACTGAGGATGCTCAATACGCACCCCCACCGCGAAAGATTTTGGTTCCATGTCCGCCTTCCGCATATGGAGCATGGAAAAAGTATCTCTTGCGCTGTGTCCTATGGCAAGCACTGAAAGAGATGTCTTTCGAAATGACTCCTCACCGGTTTTCATATTAAGTATGGTAAGCCCGGTAAGAGCTCCTTTATCCTCCGACATATGAATATCTGTAACCTTTGTATGAAAATACACTTCCCCACCCATACGGATAATAGAGCTTCGGATATTTTTTACTACCTTCACTAGAATATCCGTTCCAATATGAGGATTGCTCTCATATAGAATTTGCTCCGGTGCTCCGTGCATTACAAAAAGACGGATCACCTCCTGATTTCGTCCGAGTGAATCATGGGTAGCGGTATTTAGCTTTCCGTCTGAAAATGTGCCGGCTCCGCCTTCCCCGAATTGAACATTGGACTCTTTTTTTAGCGTTCCCTTTTCCCAGAATTCCTTTACATCCTTTACACGGGTGTCTGCGTCTGCTCCGCGCTCCAGAAGAACCGGCCGATATCCCATCCGCGCAAGCTCATAACCGCAGAAAAGGCCTGCCGGACCTGTTCCTATTATAACCGGAGGGTCTGTCAGCATCTTTCTTCCTGAAGGCCTTAAGGTATAGCGGGCCTCTTCTTTTTTTACCGAGACATTCTTATTTTTCAGCCTGTTTAAAACTTGTTCCTCCTGCTTTACCCGAAGGTCTATTGTATAGACATCATATAATTTCGGCTTTTTCCTTGCGTCCAGGGAATGCCTTTTTATTTCAAAAGACAAAAGGGCATCTTTTTTTATGTGAAGAGTTTTTATTAATTTATTTTTTAAAGCCTCCCTGCCAGAGCCGGCAGGAAGCTTTAACTGCTGAATTCTAAGCATCCTTTTCTCCTTTTCCTTGTTTCATATCAATTTCGGAAATGATATGCCGTCCCGCAAGAATCCCGGTGGCCCATGCCCATTGAAGGTTATAGCCTCCGCACATTCCGTCTGCGTCCAGCAATTCTCCTGTCAAATAAAGCCCCTTCACATAGCGGGACTCCATTGTAACGCAGTCAACCTCTCCAAGACTTATTCCTCCTGCACAGGCTTGCGCGTTGTCGTATCCGGTTGTATCCTGAATGGAAAGCAGGGAGTGTTTGCACTGTTTCACAAATTTGATTATTTCCCTTTCTGACAGTTCTCCTGCCGGCCTTAACGCCGGTATTTTCAACCGAGCAAGCAGGCATGCCGTAAGCCTGCCATGAAAAATTCCGGCCAGAAAATCGCCGGTCTGCATAGCTTCTTTTCCGATCCGCCTTTTTATCAGATAAGAAAAAAAAGCATCCTCGCTCATAGACGGAAGAAGGTCAATCTCCACCTCCGCCCTGCGCTTCTCGTACAAAGCCCTTGCGACATACCGGCTGATCTGAAATACCGGGATACCAGAAATACCATAGTTTGTTATCTGTAGTTCTCCAGTATCCCGGCATATCTTCTCTCCAGCTATATATGCCGATACGCCGGCCTCTGTACGAACCCCGGAAGCTTCTTTAAATGGATGCTCCTCCACCTTAAGCTGCACAAGCGCCGGAACGACGGGAACAAGCGTATGACCAAGGGTTTTTGCAAGTGTATATCCGCTCCCGTCTGAGCCCAGGACCTTTGCTGCGCGGCCGCCGCATGCTAATATTAATTTATCAAAAGAAAACCGCCTTTTTTTTAAATCCTTTGTATCAGAGCTCCTGCCAAAAACCTGAAATCCCTTTTTTCCAGGTACAATCTCCGTCACATGAATATTTGTATAAATAACAACGCCTCGTCTTTCCGCCTCTTTTACAAGAAGATCACGGACCGCTGACGCCTGCTCGCATCTTGGATAAATATATCCGTTTCTCGATCGCATCATAAGGCCCAGCTCCTCAAAAAAGTGGATTGTATCGGAAGCGTCAAATTGTTCAAGTACCTTTTCTACACACCTTATTTCCTCACTTCGAAAAAAGGAGCTGTCCATTCTCTCATTTGTGAGATTACACCTCCCATTTCCGGTAGATAAAAGCTTCTTACCCGCCTGATCCTTATGTTCCAGTATAAAAATTTTTATATTTTCAGGACCTGCGGCGGCAGTAACCGCCGCTGCAAGTCCTGACGCACCTCCGCCAATAATTCCAATCTTACGCATTTTTTCTTTACCTTTTAATCAATCCATCTCTCATCATATATTCAAGAGACATTAATATTCCAAGTTTTGCATGCTCCCAGGTAAGCCCTCCCTGAAAATATACCGCATAGGGCGGCTTCATAGGTCCGTCCGCACTAAGTTCAATGGATGCTCCCTGTACGAACGCTCCGGCCGCCATGATTACATCGCTGTCATAACCAGGCATTGCCCACGGTTCCGGGACTACATATGCATCTACCGGCGCAGCCGCCTGAATTCCCCGGCAGAAGGCAATCACGCCTTCCGGTGTTCCAAGCTCTACTGCCTGAATAATATCGTGCCGGCTCTCAGCGCTGTCGGGAATCACCTTATACCCAAGCCTCTCATAAATATTTGCGGCAAAAACAGCCCCTTTAAGGGCGCCTGCCACAACCGCCGGCGCGAGAAACAGTCCCTGATAGAAGGACTGCATGATACCAAGGGACGCTCCCACCTCTTTTCCAAGTCCCGGAGAAGTGAGCCGGTATCCGCATTCCTCAATCAGTTCCCTACGCCCTGCAATATATCCTCCTATGGGCGAAAGACCGCCTCCCGGGTTTTTAATCAGGGAACCCACTACCAGATCTGCGCCTGCATCGCTGGGTTCTGTTGTTTCTACAAATTCTCCGTAACAATTATCCACCATGCAGATAACATCCGGCTTTTTCTTTTTTACAAATGAGATAAGCTCACCAATCTGTTTTACAGAAAAGGTAGGTCTTGTAAGATATCCCTTTGAACGCTGGATGGTCACAAGCTTGGTCCTCTCATGAATTGCTTTTTCAATTGCATCATAATCAAAGGTTCCGTCAGACAGAAGGTCAACCTGAGAGTAGGTAATGCCATATTCTGCAAGAGAACCTTTAGACGGACGGATTCCAATGACCTCTTCCAGCGTATCATAGGGCTTACCCACAGGCGACAACAGCTCGTCGCCCGGCCTTAAATTTGCACTAAGAGCCAGTGAAAGCGCATGGGTCCCGCAGGTAATCTGAGGCCTTACAAGAGCGCTCTGGGTATGAAAAACAGATGCATAGACCTCCTCCAGCGTATCCCTTCCCGGATCATTATATCCGTATCCGCTGGCATAATAATGTAGGCAATTTTCATTTACCTGGCTTTTCTGCATTGCCTGAATTACTTTTAGCTGATTATATTCTGCCGTCTGATCGATTGCTTCAAATCGCTCTTTCAGCCCTTTAAGAATATCCTCTCCAAATTCATATACCTCACGGCGTATTCCAAGCTCTCTGTAATAATCAATAAGATTTGTCATTTTATGCTATCCTTTTATTTTTTTACATCGCTTCCATAATCTTTGTCTTCATTTGTGCACATTTTGCATCAAACTCCGGATTAAAAAGAGGTATTTCCAGCATAATATCCGCCGCCTCTTTAAAGCGCTTCATATCGTAGAGAAGCGCTGCCCTGTTAAGCTCATAGAAATAATATTCTCCTTCCCGCCTGATAAGCGGCTCAAGAAGTTTAAGCTCCCGGTATGTCATCTCCGGATTCTGGCTGGTGGAATAAATCTCCATCAGCGTATTCATCTTTTTTAGAAACTTTGACTGTCTAAAGAATCTCCTTCGCAGCATAATACTCCCTCCAAATGTTCTAACATTGTATTTAACAGCCTTTCTTCATTATAGTCACAGGCTCTTTTATCAATCCAGATTACGTCCTTCTCCCTCTTGAACCATGTAATCTGTCTTTTGGCAAAATGCCTTGTATCCCGTTTAATCTGATATACAGCCTCAGAAAGGCTTACTTTACCGTTAAGATAAGCAAGAATCTCTTTGTATCCCAGTCCCTGCATAGACACGTCGCCCGCTTTATACCCCTTATCTTTTAAAGCTTGAACCTCTTCTACAAGTCCATCCCTAAGCATCTGGTCTACACGCTGATTAATTCTTTCATATAAATGTTCCCGCTCATCATTCAGTACAAAATATGCAAAACGATAAGGCGATGTTTTTTCTCTCTCCTTCGCGTTGTGCTTTGAAATTTTCTCTCCAGTTTTTTCAAAATATTCAAGCGCCCGGATCACTCTCTTTACATTATTTTCATGAATCATTTCTGCAGATTCCGGATCAACAGCACGGAGTCTTTCATGAAGGGCTATGGCCCCGTACTTCTTTTCATATGCTGAAAGCTCCTTCCGAAGCTTCTCATCGCCGTCATTCGCCTCAAAATCAATATCATACAGAAGGGCCTGTATATAAAAGCCTGTGCCCCCTACAACGATTGGAATATGTCCCTTTGCATAGATTTTTTCCATCGCCGCTTTTGCCATCCTTTGAAACCGGACCACATGAAATTCTTCAGAGGGCTCCAGCTCATCAATCAGATAATGGGGAATCCCTTCCATTTCCTCCGGCCGGATTTTAGCTGAACCGATATCCATATGCTTATATATCTGCATGGAATCTGCCGAAATAATCTCGCCGCCTACCGTCCTCGCCAGGCCGATAGATGCCTTTGTCTTCCCCACTGCCGTCGGCCCCGCCAGAATAATCAACGGTTTTTTCATATTCTTACACAATCCTTTTAAATTTCTTTTCTAATTCTTTTTTAGACATAGCAATAATCGTCGGTCTGCCGTGGGGACAATGATATGGATTTTCAAGGGTTAGAAGCTCGCCGATAAGAGTATCCACCTCTGCTGCGGAAAGACGCATGTTTCCTTTTACCGCGGCCTTACAGGACATAGAGGCGATCTTCTCATCAATCAGATCGGATGACCCATTCCGCCTGATTTCATCAGACAGGCTGTCCAGCATTTCCATCAAAAGCTCCTTCTTCGCAATACTGAACAGATTATCCGGTACCGCCCGCACTGCATAAGAATCAATCCCAAATTCCTCAAATTCAAATCCAATTCCCGTAAAACGTTCCATATGGGTCTCAAGAAGCTCCTTTTCCTGCATTGTGAGATTCAGAACCACAGGCGGACTTAAAATCTGAGAGGTAAACTCTCTTGTCTTCATTCCTTTCAGTGTCTTTTCATAGAGCACACGCTCATGGGCCGCATGCTGATCAATAATATACAGATTATTATGATACTCCACAAGCCAGTATGTGTCAAATACCTGTCCGATAATTTTATGCTCCGGACGTGCCTGAGGCGCTAAAAGCTTCTCTTCAAAAAGATTCATTTGCTTTGGCGCCTCCGAATAGGCAGCCGCCTCCCGTATCCGGCTGTTCTGTACTTCGGGCTTATAAATCGCTGAGAGATCCGGAACCTCTGCTGCGGAATTCTGCTCATGATATGCGTTCACCCGTTTTTTCATTTCAGCCATAAAGTAGTTAAGATTTCTCTCCGCAGGCGGTTCTGTCTTCCGGCTTTTTTCTGCTTTGGCAGTTTTTTCTGTTCTTTGGGAAACCTCTGGGACATCCTTCCATGTAATATGCGGAATCAGCTCCTCTTCATGAAGGCCCTTTCTCACCGCTTCAAAAACTGCGTTATATACTTCCTGCTGGTTACTGAACCGTACTTCCAGTTTCGCCGGATGGACATTGACATCCACCTGCGCTCCGGCAAGTTCAATATGCAGTACGGCAAAGGGATATTTATGCTGCATGGTAAAATCTTTGTAAGCGTCCTCTATCCCCTTGGATATCATATTATTCTTAATATACCTTCCCCCCACAAAATAATTTTCAAAATTCCGATTGCCTCTGGAAATCAGCGGTTTGCCAAGAAATCCGGTAATCCGGATGCCGTTTTCCTCATAATCGGCCCTTAACAGATTAGCCGCGGTTTCTCTTCCGTATACATGGTAAATAACATCCTTTAGATTCCCATTCCCGGAAGTATGGAGCTTTACTTGTCCGTTATTGATAAACCGAAAGGAAATCTCCGGATGAGAAAGAGCCAGCCTTGTCAGAAGCTCTCCCACATGGCTTGCTTCCGTCATTGCAGTTTTCAGAAACTTCTTTCTTGCCGGTGTATTGTAGAACAGCTGGCGGACCAGAAAGGTAGTTCCATCCGGCGCCGCTGCATCTTCTAATTTTTCTTCTTTTCCGCCAGAGATACAGTATCGGATGCCAGATGCATCCTCCTTTGTTTTAGTCAGAAGCTCCACCTGAGACACTGCCGCAATACTGGATAAGGCCTCTCCCCGGAATCCTAAGGAAGAAATGCGGAATAAGTCTTCCGCAGAACGTATTTTACTTGTGGAATGACGCAAAAATGCTGCTCTTACATCATCCTTTCGGATTCCGCAGCCATTATCTGCAATCCGTATGAGAGAGATACCTCCCTCCTTAATCTCTACTGTAACCGCTGTTGCGCCTGCATCAATTGCATTCTCCGTCAGTTCCTTTATCACAGATGCCGGACGCTCAATAACCTCTCCTGCTGCGATCTTATCAATTGTAGTCTGGTCTAATACCTGTATTCTGTTCATAATTACCACCTGTTTTTCAGTTTATTTTGAAACTGATATAACGTATTTAACGCATCAATGGGTGTCAGATTACTCACATCAAGATTTTTGAGTTCATCCAATACATCATCATCCTTCACTGTGTCAAAGAGTGTCATCTGCGCCAGATCTACCTCATCATATTTCTTCGTTTTAAGCTTCGGCACATGTCCATGCACAGCAATGTCCTTAATCCGGCTTGTGATATCCGTATGGACCAGCTCCTCTACTATTTCTTTGGCACGGCTGATCACCGTATCCGGAACTCCTGCAAGCTTTGCTACCTGAATGCCATAGCTCTTATCAGCGCCGCCCTTTACAATCTTGCGCAGAAAAAGAATATCGTCTCCTTTCTCCTTTACAGCGATGCAATAGTTATTTACATTGTCAATTTTCCCTTCCAGTTCTGTCAGCTCATGATAATGAGTGGCAAATAAAGTCTTTGCACCTAAAAGCTTACTGTCGCTGATATGTTCAATCACCGCCCACGCAATGCTGAGGCCGTCGAAGGTACTGGTCCCTCTGCCAATCTCATCCAAAATCAAAAGACTTCTGCCGGTTGCGTTCCGAAGAATATTAGCAACTTCCGTCATCTCCACCATAAAGGTGCTTTGACCGCTTGCCAGATCGTCGGAGGCCCCCACCCTGGTAAAAATTCTGTCTACAAGACCTATATCTGCACTTCCTGCCGGTACAAAGGAACCGATCTGGGCCATCAAAACAATCAGGGCAGTCTGCCGCATGTAGGTAGATTTTCCGGCCATATTGGGACCTGTAATAATGGAAATTCGATTCTTTCTGTCGTTCAGATATGTATCGTTGGGAATAAACATGTCGTTTGGAATCATCTTTTCCACCACCGGATGGCGTCCGTCACGGATATCAATGACTCCCTTCTCATTCAGTCTCGGGCGTACATAATTATTCTGTTCTGCTGCAAGGGCAAGAGATGCAAAGGTGTCAAGTCTGGCCACTGCTCCAGCTGTGTTCTGAATCCGGACAACTTCTTCTGCCACACGGCTTCTCACCTCACAGTAAAGCTCATACTCCAAAGCATAAAGCCGGTCTTCTGCTCCCAGAATCGTATCCTCTAACTCCTTCAGTTCAGGAATAATGTACCGTTCTGCGTTGGCAAGGGTCTGCTTTCTCGTATAATAATCCGGCACCATATTTTTAAAGGAATTGGTGACTTCCAGATAATAGCCGAACACCTTGTTATATTTTATCCGCAGATTTTTTATCCCTGTTTTTTCCCGCTCTTCCTCCTCAAGCTTCGCAAGCCAATCCTTCCCGTCGGACTTTGCATGACGGAGCTTATCCACTTCCTCATTGTAACCCTCTCTTATAATTCCGCCCTCCCGCATCATCACAGGCGGCTCCTCCTTGATAGCGCTTTCCACCAGCGCGCACAAATCCTCCAGTGTATCAAACTCCTCATAAAGCTCCTTTAAAAGGGGGCTTCTCATCTCGCTTAAAATATATTTAATGTGCGGCAGCATAGCAAGAGAACTCTGAAAGGAAATCATATCACGGGGATTTGCCGTCTGATAGGTAATGCGGCTTACAAGCCGTTCCAGATCATAGACAGGAGACAGATATTCCCGTATTTCCTCCCTTGAGATCGCATGTTCCCGGAGCTCGTTAACCGCATCAAGACGATTTTCAATTTCCGCCTTATGAATCAGCGGCTGTTCAATCCATTTTCTTAAATTTCTTGCTCCCATAGCCGTCTTTGTTTTATCCAGTACCCACAAAAGAGAGCCCCTTTTCTGCTTTTCCCGCAGAGTCTCGCACAGCTCCAGATTTCTTCTTGTGGAGCTGTCAAGAAGCATATATTTTCCTGTCGCATAGGGTGTAAGCCTGGACATATGGGATAAAGAGGTCTTCTGCGTCTCCTTGAGATAGCTAAGAAGCGCTCCCGCGGCAATGACTCCGCAGTCGTAGTCAACAATACCCAATCCCTCCATAGCGCTGACTTTAAAATGCTCTTTTAATGTTCTTGTACAGACGGCATCGTCAAAATACCAAGAATCCAGTGAATAGATTGTTACTCCCAGCCGGTTTTTTAAGTCGTTGGTATCCATACCGCTCATATAAAATGCTTCATTGCAGATAATTTCCGACGGCATAAATTTATAAATTTCATCAAACAGCTTATTACTGCTGTCAATTTCCGTCACAAAATAATCGCCGGTCGTAACGTCCGCCGCCGACATGCCGAATCGATCCGCAATATACGCAATGCACATAATATAATTGTTCTTTGATTCATCCAGTGCCTGCATGTCAATATTCGTTCCCGGAGTAGCAATGCGAACCACCTCGCGTCTTACAATCCCTTTTGCAGCAGCAGGATCCTCCATCTGCTCGCAGATGGCTACCTTATAGCCTTTGGACACCAGGCGGTTTAAATATCCGTCAACAGAATGAAACGGCACGCCGCACATGGGCGCCCGTTCCTCTAATCCACAGCTCTTTCCTGTTAATGTAATATCAAGCTCCTTTGATGCTGTAACCGCATCGTCAAAAAACATTTCATAAAAATCGCCTAATCTATAAAATAAAATGCAGTCCTTATACTCTTCTTTTGTCCTCATGTATTGCTGCATCATAGGGGTTAATTCAGCCACAGTCTTTTCTCCTCTTATGTTCTGCGTAAAAGATTCCTTTTTTATATTATAGCATTTGGCAGATGGATTTGAAAAGAAGGAATTTATTATTCCTCCTTCTCATTTATAATGAGCCGCATCTGATACCATACGGCGCCTCCATGCACAGATGCCGAGAGCCCTTCGTTTTTAAAGCCAAACCGGGCATAATAAGGAAGAAGCTTCTCCTTACATGTAAGAACCAGACCCTTTCGTCCCTGTTTTTTTGCGTCAGAAATAATTCTTTGAATAATCCGGCCGGCACATCCCTGCCCCCTGTATTCCGGAATCGTATTGACTCCAAACAGCATCTGCCACTCTCCATTCTCATCATGCATCTGCGCTTTTTCAAACATTTCATCTGTCAGATCCGGCTTACTGGTCACAAAACCGTCCGCAAAAGAAACAAGCCGGCCATTGTCAAACATAAGCCAGAAATGATTGCCATAAGACTGAAGACGTCTTGCAAATTCTGTTTTTCCGGCAGCTTCTGCAGCCGGAAAGCATTCTGCCTCCACCGATGCAATCATTTCCAGATCTTCCATTGTTGCTGTCCTGATTAACATTTCCATCCCTCTTTTTCTAATTTTTTCAGATACCCGACACAAAAACCTCAACCCCAATGATTATCAAAATTACGCCGCCAAGTATCTGCGCTTTATCCGACAGCCTTGTCCCAAAAAGCTTCCCAAGTACAAGACCGCAAATACAAACTGCAAATGTTACTGCCGCGATAATAACCGATGCTGTAAAGGCCATAAGAAAATCATAATACGCAATCGTAAAACCCACAGACAGCGCGTCAATAGAAGTAGCGGTTCCCTGTATAAGAAGCGCGCCGAAAGCCACGCCAGGGTTACCGCTTTCCTCCTTATTTTTGAGGGTTCCCTCCCGGATCATTTTTCCCCCGATAAATACTAGAAGCAGAAGTGCAAGCCACGGAATACATTTCTCAAACATTTTAAAGTACCGGGCCAGCGTATGTACAAAAAACCATCCTATCATGGGCATCAGCGCCTGAAACACAGCAAACACTCCTGCAATTTCACACATCTTCCCTCTCTTCATGTAAGGTTCGTTTAACCCATTTGCCATAGATACTGAGAAAGCATCCATCGAAAGCCCTGCTCCCAGCAAAACACTGTTTAAAAAAAATCGAAAATCCATCTTTCGTCTGATTCCTCCGCTAACGTACTTTAAAATCACAAAACGTGATACCGGGGCTTTTCCTCTCCGTAAAGCCAGTATAGCAGATATCCGCTTAAGAGTATTCCTACCGCACAAAGACCGGAAAAGATAACTGCAAACTGCAGGCACACCTGTCCAAATATTTGAAATGGAAGGCGGCTGTAATCCCACACATTCATATGCAGCCATTTATTTACAACAATTCCGGTAATAAATTCCATACTGGTCACAAAAATAACGCATCTTAATATTTGACGCCAGAGAGGCTCCTCCCAGTGGACCATTTTCCCCTGTATTGTAAAAAAAATCAGGCAGATTCCTCCCAGCACAAACATAGTCCAGTGGGAAAATCCCCGGAACAGAACCTCAAATCCATAATAAATACAACCGCCAAGGGCCCATAGAAATAAATACTCACTTAATTTCTTCATGTAAACAACCTCGCTCTATGTTCTCACACATAGTTTGGGCTTTTTAAGATTAGAATATAGGTGGTAGATATTTGAAGATCTTATAGGATCTGTTCCCCAATATAATAAAACCCTCTGCATTCTTTTAAAATAACGTTTACATATTGTCCAATAAGTGCTGCTTCTCCTTTAAAATGTACCAGAAGGTTATTGCTGAGTCTTCCTGTGACCATTGTTTTGTCATGATCACTGATATCTTCCACAAGCACTTCCTGCTGAGTACCTTCGTGTACCGCGCATACCTCTGCCGCAGTTTCCTGCACTTCCTTTAACAGCCTTTCAAAACGCTCTTTTATAACGTCCTCTGGAACCTGCTCCTCCATAACAGCGGCAGGCGTTCCTGTCCGTCTGGAATAAATGAAGGTAAATACACTGTCATAGCGTACCTTCCTTACAATATCAAGCGTATCCTGAAAATTGCTTTCTGTCTCCCCGGGAAATCCTACAATGATATCTGTCGTAAGCGAAATATCCGGCACAGCGGCACGAATCTTTCTCACCAGTTCAAGGTATTGCTCTTTTGTATACCGGCGGTTCATTTTTTTCAAAATCTCCGTACTTCCGGACTGTACCGGGAGATGGAGATGTTTACATATCTTTTTTGATCTTCTCATAACCTCAATTAACTCGTCGGAGAGGTCTTTGGGATGCGAAGTCATAAAACGGATCCGTTTTATTCCGTCTATTTTCTCTATTTCTGTTAAGAGATCCGCGAATGATACAGGCGTATCAAGGGTTTTTCCGTAAGAATTAACATTTTGTCCAAGCAGCATTATTTCGCTTACGCCATCCGCTGCCAGTCTTCTTATTTCCTGAATAACCGCTTCTGGATTCCTGCTTCTTTCACGCCCTCTTACATAAGGCACAATACAGTAGCTGCAGAAATTATTGCAGCCAAACATAATATTTACGCCTGACTTAAATGCATATTTCCTTTCATTTGGAAGAGCCTCCACAATTTTATCCGTATCCTTCCAGATATCAATTACCATCCCCTCCGAATCAAACCGGGCGGCAAGAAGTTCGGCGAATTTATAGATGTTATGAGTGCCGAAAATAATATCCACGAACCTGTAGCTTTTTTTCAGTTTTTCTACAACTTCCGGCTCCTGCATCATACAGCCGCAAAGACCAATCATCATATGCGGATTTTTCTTTTTTCTGGGCTTTAGCTGGCCTAACCGTCCATACACTTTCGTGTTTGCGTTTTCCCGAACGGTACATGTATTATAAACCACAAAGTCTGCCCTGTCCTCTGCCTCCTCCGCAAAACCGATCTCCCTTAATACGCCCCGCAGCTTTTCAGAATCTCTTGCGTTCATCTG
>CAOJQZ010000024.1 GCA_948441955.1 uncultured Lachnospiraceae bacterium
AAGCGCTGAATGGAACCGCTGTTTTTTGAAGCGGCGGTATAAGCAGAAGGCGGAGTGTTTGCGGGCGGTTTGTGCCAGAAAATTGGGATATGACGGAGGGCAGGAGTGCCGGAAATATGGAGCAGGGGGTGCATTTTATGGGAAATGAGAAGATATATGAGATGGATTTTTCAAAGGTCTATCATCTGCTTGTCAATAAGGCGGAGAGAAAGGGGCGGACAAGGCGTGAGGTTGACGAGGTGATCCGTTGGCTTACAGGGTACAGTCAACCGGAACTGGAGGGGATGCTGGAAAGGCCAGTGCCTTATGGGGATTTCTTCTGGAGTGCCCCAAAACCCAATGAAAACAGGAGGGTGATTAAAGGCGTGGTCTGCGGTGTCAGGGTGGAAGATATTGAAGAGCCTCTGATGCGGGAGATCCGTTATCTGGATAAGTTGGTTGACGAGCTTGCCAGGGGGAAGGCCATGGATAAGATATTGCGTAAATAAAGAGGCGGCATATGGGACTGTCATGGGGCATCTCTTCGGAGGTGCTTTTCTTTTGTGCATTTTTAGGAGGTAATTTTATACCCCAATATTCGCGTTATACAGCAGAACAAAAAGCGCCTCTTGCTGGCAATGCTATTTATTGCAAAATGGCGGTAAAAATGCTATAATATTTTGACGATCTTTTTGAGAGAAAGGTGAAGGGTGTGGAAAACTGGCTGAAAAGTGTAAGTGCATTTGCCAATGGCACAGGGGGCGTGCTTGTGTTTGGAACGGCGGCTGATGGGACAGTAGCCGGATTAAAGGATATAGAAACTGCTGCAGAGGTAATCAGAGCAAAAATTGAAGAGTACATTGTGCCCGTGCCTGACGTGGAATTGAAGATTCAGGAGGGTGGAAGTGGAAAACGGCTTTTGCTTCTGGAAGTTACAGCAGGTCAGGAAACACCATATTATTATATGGGAGAGGACACTGCAGCGGCATATGTCCGTTCAGCAAAGGCGAGCGTTCTGGCAGGAGCGCAGGAGCTTAAAAGATTAATACTTAAAGGCCGGTATCTGTCCTATGATGCCCGGGTATCTGGGTATGATATTAAGGATCATACGTTTGTGGATTTTTCTGTGGCATATCAGGAGTGGACCGGAAATCAAATAAATGAGAGAAAGCTTGAGGCCTTTGGGATGGTAAAAGGAGGAAAGCTTACGGTAGCGGGGCTCCTTTTTGCGGATGATTCTCCCGTTAAGCATTCCCGGGTTGTTTGCTGCAGGTGGGCAGGAACCAGAGGGGAAAGAAGCGGAGAGCTTTTAAAGAGGGAGGAATATTCGGGAGGGTTGATTTATCTTTTTAATAAAGGAATCTGGTTTATAAAATGTAATATGAAAGTGATGTGGAGGGAAGAAGAGGGAAGGAAGAGAGAGTTTGCTGATTACAGGGATGAAAGCATACTCGAAGCATTATTAAATGCGCTTGTGCACAGAGACTACTTTATAACAGGCGGTGAAATAAGGATTGATATGTATGATAACTGCCTTGCAATATGCTCACCTGGCGGTATGCCGGATGGTACCAATATTCAGGATAAAAGGCAGGACATGCTCCTGCCGGTAAGGAGAAATGCTGTTTTGGCAGACATTTTTTACCAGATTGGATATATGAAGCAGCAGGGTACCGGACTTCTGAGGATAAAGAAAAGTTATGAACAAGCCGTTAATTATGGGCCTGGGAAGACTCCGGAATTCTATTCAGACGCAGGACAGTTTACAGTAGTTTTAAAGAGTTTGAATTATAAAGAAGAATTTGAGAGAGTAACAAAAGGTACCGATAGTCGTGGTGGCGGTAATTGTGGCGGTATTTTGTTGAATGAAAATGAGAAAAAGGTTCTGGCAATTTTATTAGAGCAGCCGACAGTTTCTACTGATAATATAAGCCGGCAGAGTAAGATTGCAAAACGTACAGTCGAAAGAGTTCTGCAGGCGCTGAAAAAGAAAGGCGCAGTTATCCGCGAGGGTTCCAGAAGAAGTGGAAGCTGGAAGGTTTTGATAAGTGAAATTTAATCAATATCCTATATTCCATTTTATGAAAGCCTGTGCTATACTTTATTAGAGGTATATGAAGGAGTAGAAAATGATGAAAAGAGTATTGTTAAAGCTTAGCGGGGAAGCCCTTGCAGGTGAAAAAAAAACAGGGTTTGATGAGGCTACCTGTACAGAAGTGGCAAAGCAGGTGAAAGAGCTTACCGACAAGGGCGTTCAGGTGGCAGTTGTTACCGGAGGTGGAAATTTCTGGAGGGGCAGAACGAGTGAGACGATTGACAGGGTGAAGGCCGACCAGATTGGAATGCTTGCAACAGTAATGAACTGTATTTATGTATCGGATATTTTCCGTTATGTTGGAATGAAAACAGAGGTATTTACTCCATTTGTCTGCGGTTCGTTTACGACATTGTTTTCCAAGGACAAGGCATTGAAAGCTTTAAAAAAAGGCAAAGTAATCTTTTTTGCCGGCGGGACAGGACATCCTTATTTTTCAACAGATACAGGCGCAGTACTCCGGGCGGTTGAGATTGAGGCAGATGCGATGCTGCTGGCAAAGGCTATTGACGGAATTTATGACAGCGATCCAAAGGTCAACCCTAAAGCGGTAAAATACGAGGAGATATCTATTCAGGAAGTTATTGACAGGAAGCTTCAGGCGATTGATCTGACGGCATCTATTATATGTCTGGAAAATAAAATGCCGATGCTTGTGTTTGGACTTAATGAGAAGAACAGTATCGTAGAAACAATGACAGGAAAATTTACAGGGACAAAGGTAACTGTATAAATAAGGAGGAGAAATGTTATGAACGAAAAACTGCAGGTATATGAGAGCAAGATGAAAAAAACGCTGGCAAATCTGGAGGATGAGCTTGGAACAATCCGTGCAGGACGGGCAAATCCGAATGTATTGAATAGAATTATGGTAGATTATTATGGAACCCCAACGCCGATTCAGCAGGTGGCTAATGTGGCAGTTCCGGAGCCGCGTATGATTCAGATTCAGCCTTGGGAGAAAACAATGCTTAAAGTTATAGAAAAGGCGATTCAGGTATCAGATCTGGGAATTAATCCGACGAATGATGGATCCTGTATCCGCCTTGTGTTTCCGGAGCTTACGGAGGAACGCAGAAAAGAGCTTGTAAAAGATGTAAAGAAAAAGGGGGAGGCAGCGAAGGTTGCTGTCCGTAATATTCGCCGTGATGGGAACGATGCATTAAAAAAACTCAAGGGGACCGATATATCAGAGGATGAGATTAAGGATATGGGAGAAGAGCTTCAGAAGCTGACTGATAAGTTTATCAAGGAAATTGATAAAACGGTGGAGGTAAAGTCAAAGGAAGTAATGACTGTTTAATCCACAAGACGAATAACAGGGGGCATGCAAAAGCATGCTCCTATTTATAAAAAGGAGCAGTTATTATGAATATACCACAGCATGTTGCAATTATTTTGGATGGAAACGGACGCTGGGCAAAGTCAAAGGGAATGCCGCGTAATTACGGACATGCGCAGGGAAGTAAGAACGTAGAGCGAATCTGCGAGGATGCGTATAGCATGGGAATAAAATACCTGACAGTATATGCATTTTCTACAGAGAATTGGAGCCGTCCGGCAGACGAGGTGGAAGCTCTTATGAGGCTTCTGCGGAGTTACATGAAAACATGTTTAAAAACGGCGGAAAAGAACGATATGAAAATCCGTGTGATCGGGGATATTACAAAACTTGATGAAGATATCAGAAGCAGGATTATAGAGCTTGAGGAGGCGACGAAGGAGAATGGCGGCCTTAATTTCCAGATTGCCATTAATTATGGAAGCAGAGATGAGATTGTACGTGCGGCGAGACATCTGGCAGAGGATGTGCTGAAGGGAAGAATTACTCCTTTGGATATTGACGAAACGTGTATAGAAGGATATCTTGATACACATGATATACCAGATCCGGATCTTTTGATCCGTACAAGCGGGGAGCAGAGATTGTCTAACTATCTGCTTTGGCAGCTTGCATATACGGAATTTTATTTTACAGAAGTGCCCTGGCCGGAGTTTACGAAGAATGATCTTCTTAAAGCAATAGAATATTATAATGCAAGAGACAGACGTTTTGGAGGAGTGAGGGAGGAGCAGAATGTTTAAGACGAGGTTACTGAGTGGAATTGTTCTGGTGGTTACACTAATTGGTACAGTAGGATATGGCGGTTATTTGCTGCTTTTCGTGCTGGCAGTTTTAAGTCTGATTGGACTGAAGGAATTATATAGAGCTGTTCATGTCGGAGAAAGTCTCGGTGTAGTGGGATATTTAGCGGCCGCCGGATATTATCTGCTGATATTTATCAGGCGGACAGAATATATGATTCCGCTTACAGTCCTGTTTCTTGTAATCGTAATGGGAGTATATGTATTTACTTTTCCTTCTTTTCGTGCAGAACAGGTAATGACTGTATTTTTTGGTTTTTTTTATGTGTCTGTGATGCTCTCCTATGTATACCAGACAAGGGAGCTTTCAGACGGAAATATTATTGTATGGCTTATTTTCCTGAGTTCATGGGGGTGTGACACTTGTGCCTATTGTGTGGGCGTACTGATTGGAAAACATAAAATGGCGCCGAAACTCAGCCCTAAAAAGTCGGTAGAAGGCGGTATTGGCGGTATTGGCGGGGCGGCATTATTAGGAACAATATTTGCTTTCGCAATGAATCACTTTGCCGGCGCTGCCGCGAATCCATTTCACTATGCAGTTATTTGCGGTATCGGCGGAGCAATATCTCAGGTTGGAGACTTAGCGGCTTCTGCAATTAAAAGGAATCATGATATAAAGGATTATGGAAAATTGATTCCGGGACACGGAGGAGTTTTGGATCGGTTTGACAGCGTGATATTTACAGCGCCGATAATTTTTTACCTTGCATCCTTTCTTTCAGGAAGTATGTAGGACATTTTACGTGCATAGACTATAAGTGAGGTATTTATGAAGAAAATAGCGATATTAGGCTCTACAGGGTCAATTGGGACACAGACGCTTCAGGTGGTCAGAGAGAACAAGGATATACAGGTGATGGGGCTTTCGGCAGGAAGTAATATAGAGCTTTTGGAAAAGCAGATCCGCGAGTTCAGGCCAAAGATTGCGGCTGTGTGGGAAGAGGAAAAGGCAAAGGAGCTTCGTATACGGACAGCAGATATGAACATAGAAGTGTTTTCGGGAATGGAGGGATTACTTTGCGTATCGGTTATGGAAGAAGTAGAGATACTTGTAACAGCCATTGTAGGGATGATTGGGATACGTCCGACGGTTGAAGCGATTCGTTCAGGGAAAGATATTGCCCTTGCCAATAAAGAAACGTTGGTGACGGCAGGACATATTATTATGCCTCTTGCAATGGAAAGAGGTGTGTCTGTTCTTCCGGTAGACAGTGAGCACAGTGCAATTTTTCAGTCTCTTCAGGGAAACAAAGGAAACTCGATAAAAAAAATTCTCCTGACTGCATCAGGAGGACCGTTTCGTGGAAAAAGACAGGAAGAACTTCTTGATATTCATGTAGAAGATGCACTCAAGCATCCGAACTGGTCTATGGGGCAGAAAATTACAATTGATTCATCCACAATGGTGAATAAGGGGCTGGAGGTTATGGAAGCAAAATGGTTGTTTGGTGTGGAGGTGGACCAGATTCAGGTAGTGGTCCAGCCCCAGAGTATAATTCATTCAATGGTAGAATACATGGATGGAGCAGTTATGGCTCAGCTTGGGACACCGGATATGAGGCTGCCCATACAGTATGCGCTGTATTATCCTGAGAGAAGATGTCTTTCAGATGAAGGCCTTGACTTCTGGCAAATTGGAAAACTGGAATTTGAGAAGCCTGATATGGATACTTTTTATGCATTATCCTTAGCCTATAAGGCAGGAAGGGAAGGGGGCACGCTTCCGACAGTGTTTAATGCGTCAAATGAACTGGCGGTAAAAAAGTTCCTTAAACGGGAGATTAAATATCTGGAGATTACAGAAATCATTGAGGATTGTATGAGGGCACATCATAATATAAAAAGTCCGACGCTTGAGCAGATTTTTGAGACGGAGGCAGCAGTTTATGAACGGATTGAAAGCAGGAGGTAACAACTGGTTTGGGTATTGTACTAGCAATTTTAATTTTTAGCTTTTTAGTTTTTTTTCACGAATTGGGACATTTTGTGCTGGCAAAGAAGAACGGAATTGATGTAGATGAATTTGCCCTAGGGATGGGGCCTGCTGTATATGCAAAGGAATATAAGGGAACAAAATATGCTCTTCATTTGTTTCCTATCGGAGGTTTCTGCGCCATGGGAGAGGATGAGGAAGCAACAGACTCACCGGGGAATTTCAATAATAAGTCAGTCTGGGCAAGAATCTCGGTGATTGCAGCCGGACCTGTCTTTAATTTTATACTTGCGTTTGTAGTTGCCGTAATTCTCATTATGATCATTGGCTATGACAGACCGGTGGCGTATGATGTTCCGAAGGGAAGTCCGGCGGCAGAGGCTGGAATACAGGCGGGAGATACGATTGTCACGATGGGAGATAAGAAGATTCATATTTTTCGTGAGATTTCCATGTATAATCAGTTCCATCAGGGAGAAACAACAGAGATAACCTATCGGCATGATGGGGAAGAAAAAACGGTTCTTGTAACACCGGAACTGGATGAAGAATTAAATTATTATCGGTTCGGAATTTCGGGAGGGCAGTATACAAAGGCCAATTTGCTGACTGCAGCCCAGTATGGTGTTTATGAGCTGAAGTATTGGATATGTCTTACTCTTGACAGTCTTAAAATGCTGGCAGGGGGCCGTGTGGGCCTTGATCAGATGTCGGGTCCTGTGGGAATTGTATCTATGGTGGACGATACTTATGAGGCCAGTAAAGGCTACGGCGGAGTCGCCGTCATTGTTGAAATGCTTAATATTGCCATTTTTCTTTCTGCAAATCTTGGCGTGATGAATCTGCTTCCTCTTCCGGCGCTTGATGGGGGAAGACTGGTATTTTTGTTTATAGAGGCCGTGAGGAGAAAAAGAGTTCCGCCGGAGAAAGAAGGATATGTACACCTTGTAGGAATTGCATTGCTTATGGCGCTTATGATATTTGTAATGTTTAATGATATTCGGAGAGTGTTTTTTTAGATTAGATAACAGGAGGAAAATATGAGGAAGATACGGATTATTTGGTTTGATCTTCCTAATACTGTGTGTTAATGTTTGCGGCAGCTTGAATGAGGAGCAGAAGGGACCGGAAGCAGAGGTTTTGCAGGAAGAAGATGATGAGGCAGAAAAAACGGCGGAAGAAAAAGAAGAGGATTCTGAGGTTAAAACCGTGCATATAGACCAGTTTATTACATTGTATGAAGAGTATCGGGCATCTCATGGGCAGCAAATAGAAGGAATCGAGCTCTCCGCTATGAGAGAAGCGGAATATAAGACCGGCGATATGATTGAGCTCACAGGATATATGAAACAGGAAAACATATCGATGAACTCCAGCTTTAGTTTGTATGGAACGATAGGAACCGATGATTTGTGGAATACACTGCATTATTTTACATGTGCTTCGAAAGATAATAGATATCTTGTAATTCCGGTCGGTACAGAGGTGACCGTGAGGGGAAGACTGGAAATGGACGAGGGATTTCCATATCTTGCAGATTGTACTTTTCTTATGCCTGTATTAGATCAAATGAAATATGAGAGTAATATTTCCGCATTGCAGGAGGAAAACGGAAAAGAGTGTGTTGTCACGGGAGCGGTTATGGAATTTGATGAGTATTTTATCACGGACGACGAAAGAAATACGCTGTCAGAAAAGGATACTCCTTTATCACATGCCGTCATGCAGGCAACGCATAAGGGTGTTCTTTCTGACGGGGAGAATGAAATTACTTTCTTTGTTATTAATAATAAAGAAATTAAGGAAGGAGATAAAATAACTGTAAAGGGGGTTGTTTCTCAGGAGGATGGTTTACTTTTTGTAAACGCAGGGGAAGCAATATATAAATACAGATAATTCTAGAGAACGCTGTGGGGCCGTCTCAGGCCCCACATTTATCTTATGTTAATTCTGCAATTCGTGATACTCCTACATAGATTTCAGATATTTTGTACCAGGTGGGATAATCAACAATTCCCGTCTGCGGCAGTCCGAAAACAGATTGAAATTTTTTTACGGCGGCTGCAGTTGCAGGTCCGTAGATGCCGTCGGCAGTAATTTTCGGGATGGCCGGATAGGCTCCTGAGATTACTGCAAGCTGTTCCTGCATTTGCCGTACCTTATCTCCGGTGGAGCCTTGGGTGAGATTATAGCCGGGCCAGGAAGCGGGAATGCCGGAGATGGCTTCAGCCGTATTGATATACATATTGTTGCCGTAGTAATAGCGTAGGATTTCGATGGCGCTGTAGCCCTGGTCGCCGAGAGATTTGGAGCCCCACTGGGTCATCCAGTTTGGGCACTGAACCTGTCTTCCATCGCAATATTGTGTTAAAATCGGCTGTCTTACATTGGGCCGGGATAAGTAGTTGGAAAATAGTTCATCTACAATTACGGATATAGTATTGTAAATATTCCGTTCTGGTATCCATTTATGGTCAAAGGCTGTGGAGGAGGTAATTGTAAAATCATAGCCTTTATTCCGGTACCATTCCGTGTATACCCGATTCAAAGTAAAGGACATGATAGCAAGTACATTTGCACGGATTGTATTTGCCGGCCAGGTTGCGTAGATTTCGCTGGATGCAACATTTTTGATATAATCCTTATAACGGACATAATAATCCTTAGCGGTTGTATCACGGGGGCTTCCGTCATGAACAACGATATATTCAGGAACGACAACGCGGCTTAGGACGATTTCACCGGTTTCATTTACTGGCTTGATTTCCTCCTCAGGAATTTTTGGCGGATACGTTCCGTATAATGTATGTGCAGGAATAACAAATACATCCTCACCTTCGCCGGCGGCTGCGGGACGGAGAGCTACGTTTTGTATTGCAGTGACGGTGGAAAGAATTTCGGCGCCTGCAACACTCACGGGCTCATATCCCGGAGCACTTACCTGAATCGTATATTCGGAGTAAGGCTGTTGTTCATTGTTTACATCAAGACTATAGTCCAGCGGCGGCGCAGGGAGGTCAATGGTTTCAGTCTGGCCGGACGAATCGGTAGTAAGCTGTTCCAGCTGGTTATCCGGCACTCCGGTATAAGAAATCGATATGGCGGCATCAGCTATCGGAAAACCGTTGATTTCTGAAGTGACCTGGATTTTTAATTGTCCTTTATCAGGGTTATCTGTTTGAAAGGCATGGATATAGTCCATAGTTTATACCTCATAAAAGCTCTATTACTATTAACATATGAATAAACATAAAAAATGTTCTGCTTTATAAAAAATCAGACAGGAAGAAGGGAAGCGGTATGGGAAAAAGGAAAAAATCAGGATGTCTTTCAGGGATACTGGCATTTTTAATACTGTTGTTTTTCATGTGTGCTGGAACAGCTGCCGCTGGTATATTCCTTTTAAAACAGGATAATACGGGGGAACTGACAAAAGAGAAAATTGTAAGAAAAGAGATTCCCTATCAGCAGATACATGATGCAGGGGAGGATGATATTCGGAAATATTATTTCGAACAGCTTGAAGGGGAAGAGCAGATGGCCTATTTGGAAATTCTTCAAGGACTCAGGGAAAGCAGGGAAGAGATCTATGTGCACTGCAAGGATGCGCGGACCACCAATAAACTGTTCCAATATGTACTCAGGGACTATCCGGAGATTTTTTGGTGTGAGGGCATTACAACCGCCACTTCGTATGGCGGTGATGAAGAATATACGATATTGGAGCCGGTATATTCATATGATATGGCGGAAAGAGATAAGAGACAGGCAGAAATAGACAAGGCGGTATCCCAGTGTCTTGCAGGAATTGAGATTACGGCATCAGATTATGATAAGATTTTATATATTTATAATTACATTGTAGAGCTGGTTGATTATAATCTGGAATCGGAGGATAATCAGAACATTTACAGTGTATTTGTAAATCACAGTTCTGTATGTGCAGGATATTCAAAAGCGGCTCAATATCTTCTTGAACGCCTTGATGTTTTTTGTACCTATATTACGGGAACTACAAAGAGCGGACAGAGCCATGCCTGGAATTTGGTGATTTGTGACGGAGACTATTACTATGTAGATACTACCTGGGGGGATCCAGTGTTTCAGGGGCAGGAAGGAGAGGAACTCCAGAAGGAACTTAATTATGTAAGTTATGATTATATGTGCTGCAGTGACGAGGAGCTGTTTCGGACGCATATGCCGGATGTGGATATAGAGCTTCCGTCATGTACTAAAATGGATTGTAACTATTATGTGGTAAATGGAATGTATTATGATTCTTATAATAGTAACGAGGCCCTGGGGGTTATGAATGATATCATATCCAGACAGGATAATCCGGTAGTGCTTAAATATGCAGATGCAGAAGTGTATGCCCAGGCCCATGAGGATATTTTTGAGAATGTTGTTCACCGTGCGGCACAGAACCTGGCGCAGCGGTATGGACTGTCACAGGTAAAATACAGCTATATTGATGATGATAAATTAAATAAAATTGTGATTTACTGGGAGTATGATGCGTAGCATGTTAAAACAATTGATGACGATGCAGGGAATGCTTACAACCACATTTTTAATATTGCTTATCAGTGCGGCATATATAGATTTCAAGAGAAAGAGAATTCCGGACAGGATAGTATTCTGTATTTTTTTCGTGGCATTTACCGGTTTGTTTTTTATGGAAACACCAGTGATTGCACAAAAAGCGGCCGGAATCTTTGTGGTTAGTGTTCCAATGCTTTTAGCTGCTTTATGTGCTCCCGGAGCTTTTGGGGGCGGAGATATTAAGCTTATGGCGGCATGCGGATTGTTCCTTGGAGCAGAGGCCGTTTTTTATTCTTTTTTTTACTCTCTTATTCTGGGAGGAATATATAGCGTGTACCTGGTATCATATAAAAGCAAAGCAGGAAAAACAGAATTTGCATTCGGTCCTTTTTTAGCTTCAGGTATTATTTTACGTCTTATTTTTCAGGGTTTTTGATGTTGAAAAATAAAAGTAACTGTAGTATAATTTCTACAATTTGGGTAACATTCAATAATATTTAATAAAGAAAGGGTGGCGGGATGAAAGCATTTCTTATACTGGAGGACGGAACGGTCTTTTCAGGAACCAGTATTGGCTCGGAGAGGGATATGATTAGTGAGATTGTATTTAATACTTCCATGACGGGGTATTTGGAGGTGCTGACGGATCCATCCTATGCGGGACAGGCTGTTGTGATGACTTATCCTCTTATTGGTAATTACGGGGTTACGCCTGATATGGAATCGAAGAAGGCATGGCCGGACGGTTATATTGTAAGAGAACTTTCCCGTGTGGCGAGTAATTTCCGGTGTGAAGGGGGGCTGAATGACTTTCTGGTTATGCAGGACATTCCGGGAATTGCGGGAATTGATACAAGGGCTCTTACAAAGCTTTTGCGTGAAAAGGGCACGATGAACGGAATGATTACAACGAATGCGGATTACTGTCTGGATGAAGTGCTCCCAAGACTGCAAA
This sequence comes from uncultured Lachnospiraceae bacterium, assembly GCA_948441955.1. Taxonomy (GTDB): domain Bacteria; phylum Bacillota; class Clostridia; order Lachnospirales; family Lachnospiraceae; genus CAPEBR01. Next base: position 11,656 of record CAOJQZ010000024.1, read on the forward strand.
TGTATACAGTGGGGGATGTCGTGCAGAAGGCGACTTGTAAGGATACATATATATTAGAAGGAAATGGACCAAAGGTTGCACTCATGGACTTTGGCGCTAAAAATAACATTGCCAGATCTTTAAATCAAAGGGGCGTATCAGTCACTGTCTATCCGGCAGATACAACTGCCGAAGAAATCATCCGATCAAAGCCGGATGGTATTATGCTTTCCAATGGACCTGGGGATCCGGAAAGCTGCACATCTATCATTAAGGAAATCAAAAAATTATCCGATACAGATATTCCGATATTTGCAATTTGTCTGGGGCATCAGCTGATGGCTCTTGCACATGGCGCGAAAACGTATAAGCTAAAATATGGACACAGGGGCGGGAATCATCCGGTGAAGGATCTGATAAGCGGCCGCGTCTATATTTCTTCGCAGAATCACGGGTATGCAGTAGATTACGACAGCATGGATGCGTCAGTTGCAAGAGAAGCATTTATTAATGTTAATGATGGAACAAACGAGGGCCTTTCCTATACCGGGAAAAATATTTTTACCGTTCAGTTTCATCCGGAGGCATGCCCGGGTCCTCAGGATTCCGGATATTTATTCGACAGATTTCTGGATATGATGAAAGGAGCAAAATAATGCCGAAGAATAGTGAGATTAAAAAAGTACTTGTCATCGGCTCCGGTCCAATTGTGATTGGACAGGCGGCTGAATTTGATTATGCGGGAACCCAGGCCTGCCGTTCCCTTAAGGAAGAAGGGCTTGAGGTGGTGCTTTTAAATTCAAATCCGGCAACGATTATGACGGACAAGGATATTGCAGACAGGGTATATATAGAGCCTTTGAGTATAGAAGTGGTGGAACAGCTTATTCTAAAGGAAAAACCTGACAGTGTTCTTCCTACGCTGGGGGGGCAGGCGGCCCTCAATCTGGCAATGGAACTAGAGGAAAACGGATTTCTTAAAAGAAATCATGTACGGCTCATCGGGACAACAGCAGATACAATCAGAAAGGCAGAGGATCGTTTGGAATTCAAATCTGCTATGGAAAAGATCGGAGAGCCCTGCGCTGCTTCACTTGTTGTGGAAAATGTGGAAGACGGTGTAAGATTTGCCGAAAGTATTGGATATCCCGTGGTCCTCCGTCCGGCATATACCCTTGGCGGAAGCGGCGGCGGTATTGCAGGTGACAGGCATCAGCTTACAGAGATTCTGGAAAATGGTTTAAGGCTTTCCCGCGTAGGCCAGGTGCTTGTAGAACGCTGTATTGCAGGATGGAAGGAAATTGAATATGAAGTTATGCGCGACGCATGTGGAAACTGTATTACCGTATGTAATATGGAAAATATAGATCCGGTTGGCGTGCATACCGGAGACAGTATTGTGGTGGCGCCGTCTCAGACCCTTGGGGATAAAGAGTACCAGATGCTTCGTACTTCCGCGCTTAATATCATCAGTGAGCTTAATATTACCGGAGGATGTAATGTACAATATGCGCTGCACCCGGAAACTTTTGAATATTGTGTTATCGAGGTGAATCCCCGGGTCAGCCGTTCCTCTGCTCTTGCAAGCAAAGCGACAGGATATCCCATTGCCAAAGTTGCGGCAAAGATTGCTCTCGGCTATACACTGGATGAAATTAAGAATGCGGTGACGAAGAAGACTTATGCCAGCTTTGAACCTGTGCTGGATTATTGTGTTGTAAAGATTCCGAGGCTTCCCTTTGATAAATTTATCAGTGCGAAAAGAACGCTTACGACACAGATGAAAGCAACCGGAGAGGTCATGAGTATATGTGATAATTTCGAAGGGGCGCTTATGAAGGCGATCCGTTCTCTTGAGCAGCATGTGGATTGTTTATTGTCCTATGATTTTTCGCAATTATCTAAGGAGGATCTTCTGAATGATTTAAAGCGTGTAGATGACCAGAGAATCTGGAAGATTGCGGAGGCGGTAAGAAGAGGCATTTCTTATGAAATGATTCATGATATTACAAAAATTGATATTTGGTTTATTGATAAGATAGCGATCCTTGTAGAGATGGAGCAGGCCCTTAAGGCATGTGCACCGAAAGTGTCATCCGGAAGGGGAGGAATTGAAAAGGAACTTCTTAAGGAAGCAAAGCGTCTGGAATTTCCAGACAGCGTGATAGCAAGACTCACTGGGCTTGAGGAACGAAGGGTACACGATCTGCGCCGTGAGTATGGTATTCAGGCGGCATATAAGATGGTAGATACCTGTGCTGCAGAGTTTGCGGCGGAAACGCCTTACTATTATTCTGTATTTGGAAGCGAAAATGAGGCGGAGAAGACAGAAGGACGGAAAAAGGTCCTGGTGCTTGGATCCGGACCAATTCGTATCGGGCAGGGAATTGAGTTTGATTTCTGCTCGGTACATTGTACATGGACCTTTTCCAGAGAAGGCTACGAGACAATTATAGTGAATAATAATCCGGAGACAGTGAGTACGGACTTTGATATTGCAGACAAGCTGTATTTTGAACCCCTTACTCCCGAAGATGTAGAAAGCATTGTGGATGTGGAAAAGCCGGACGGCGCAGTGGTACAATTTGGAGGGCAGACGGCAATCAAGCTCACGGAGGCTCTGATGAAGATGGGAGTTCCAATCCTTGGAACAAAGGCAGAGGACGTGGACGCGGCAGAGGACAGAGAGCTGTTTGACGGAATTTTGGAGGAGTGCCGGATACCAAGGCCCAAGGGGGACACTGTGTATACAGCGGATGAAGCAAAGCAGGTGGCAAACCGCCTGGGCTATCCGGTGCTTGTAAGGCCGTCCTATGTTCTTGGAGGACAGGGAATGCAAATTGCCATTAATGACCATGATATAGATGAATTTATCGGAATCATCAACCGGATTGCGCAGGATCATCCGATTCTGGTTGATAAATATATGCAAGGAAAGGAGATTGAGGTTGACGCGGTATGTGATGGAGAAGATATACTGATTCCAGGCATTATGGAACATATTGAACGTGCGGGTATTCATTCGGGCGACAGTATTTCTGTCTATCCTGCGCAGAGCATTTCAGAAAAAACAAAGCATATTATTGAGGAATATACAAGGCGGCTTGCATGTTCCCTTCATGTCATCGGACTTATTAATATCCAGTTCATTGTATGCGGAGAAGATGTATATGTTATTGAGGTAAATCCCAGATCCAGCCGGACAGTGCCGTATATCAGCAAGGTAACCGGAATTCCGATCGTACCTCTTGCCGCAAGGGTTATTATGGGATACAAGCTTAAAGAGCTGGGATATACACCGGGACTTCAGCCGGAAGCAGATTATTTTGCAGTAAAAATGCCGGTATTTTCCTTTGAGAAAATCCGGGATGCAGATATCAGCCTGGGGCCGGAAATGAAATCTACCGGAGAGTGTCTGGGAATTGCAAAAACTTTTGACGAAGCCCTTTATAAAGCATTTTTAGGAGCGGGAATCAAGCTTCCGAAGTTCAATAACATGATTCTTACAGTCCGTGATGAAGATAAGCCGGAGGCGGTGGAAATCGGCAGACGTTTTGCAAAAATCGGCTACCGGATTTTTGCAACGGAAGGAACCGCACAGGCACTAAAGGACGCAGGAGTGAAAGCGATCGCCGTCAATAAGATTGAACAGGAAACACCGAATCTGATGGACTTAATCCTGGGCCATAAAATTGACCTTGTTATCGATACGCCTCCTCAAGGTGCAGAGCATGGAAAAGACGGCTTTATTATAAGGAGAAATGCAGTCGAAACAGGGGTGAATGTGCTGACAGCTATCGATACTGCAGAGGCGCTTATTACAAGCCTGGAGAACACAGATATACAGAAGCTTACACTGGTAAATATAGCAGAGATATAAAAAGGGACAGGGACAACTGCAATCTGGGACGTAGTATTTTTAAAAATACTACGTCCCAGATTGTTACAGATTGTTAATTGACAAATTCCATAAAAAAGAATATAATAACTGTACTAATATAATTAATACAGATAGTGTAATAAATTTATAGAAAGAGGAGAAAAAATGATCATTATTGATTATAGTGATAAGCGCCCAATTTATGAGCAGATTGCAGAACGCTTTCAAGCGCTGATTGTAAACGGAATAATGGAAGTGGATGAAAAGCTGCCCTCGGTTCGGGCGCTTGCAGTGGAGCTGTCCATTAATCCGAATACGATTCAGCGTGCATATATGGAGCTTGAGAGAGACGGGTTTATTTATTCAGTAAAGGGACGGGGGAACTTTGTTAAAAAGGATGAAGAGATGTTAAAAAAACAGAAGGAACGTCTTTTAACAGAATTTGAGAGGCAGATAGGTATCTGTTTAAGACAGGGGGTTAACAAGGAGGAATTATTGAAAAGGTTTCAGAGGGTGACAGAAGCCGCCTCGGAGGTAATGGTATGATAGAGATAAAGCAGGTGAGCAAAGCATTTGAAGAGATAGAGGCAGTAAGGAAGATAAGCCTTGATATTCAATCCCAGAATGTTTTCGGCATGCTGGGAACAAATGGAGCAGGAAAGAGTACACTTCTTCGTATGATTGCAGGAGTACTGAAACCAGATGAGGGAGAGATTTTTATAGACGGTATAAAAGTCTGGGATACTCCGGAGGCGAAAAGCCTGTGCTTTTATATTTCAGACGAGCAGTTTTTCTATCCGAATGCAACTGCAGGCGATATGAATAAGTTCTACAGCAAATATTACCTTAAATTTGATCAGTCAAGATATATGGAGCTGTTAAAAAGATTCGGGTTTGACAGTAAACGAAAGATACAGACTTTTTCGAAAGGGATGAAGAAGCAGCTTTCTATAATCCTGGGACTGTGTACAAACGTGCCGTACCTTCTCTGTGATGAAACTTTTGATGGTTTGGATCCGGTTATGCGTCAGGGGATAAAAAGCATATTTGTAAAAGAAATGGACAAACGCAGCCTGACGCTGATTATTGCATCCCATAACTTAAGAGAACTTGAGGATATCTGCGATCATATCGGACTTTTGCATAAAGGGGGCGTACTTCTTTCGAGAGAGCTTGCAGACTTAAAATGCAACCTTCATAAGCTCCAGTGCGTTCCTGCAGAGAACATGGGAAAATCCTTCCATGAGCTTTTTGACATTTTGAAGTTTGAACAGAGAGGGAGGCTGATTTCCATGACAGTCAGAGGCGATAAAGAGGAGATATTAAAGAAAATGGAGCATTTAAAGCCAGTCTATTTTGAGGCGCTGCCGCTCTCATTAGAGGAAATATTTATCAGTGAAACGGAGGTGACTGGATATGACATCAAAAATCTCATTTTATAGTCTGCGCCGGGAAAATATAAAGCACCGTATCGGAATGATACTAATAGTGGGATTTATGTTTTTTGCATATTTAATAGAATTTTTAATTTCCGTGCAGAATCTATGGGGCCAGTATTATAAAGAACTGGATATACATAAAAGTATTACCGCGTTATCGGAGCCGGAAATAAATACAGGCGCCATCGTGATATTGGCGGCAGTTCTTTTGGCGATTAGCGGATTTCGTTATCTGCACTCAAAGAAGGAGGTTGATTTCTATCATTCTCTGCCAGTTAGAAGAAAAACCCACTTATATATCATTATGACAAACGATCTGTTAATAATCACTGTATTTCTGCTATTGCTGTTGTGCTCTAAATGCGTGATTGCTGCAATCGCAGGATATATATCCAAGGCATTCGTAATGAATACAGTCTGGTCGTTTATTTGTTATTTGCTAGTATTTGCGGCCGCCTATCTTACGATGGCGCTTGCTATGATTCTGACAGGCCAGACCTTCGTAGGACTCCTTGGGTTTGGTGTTCTGGCGGCGTATATGCCTCTTATTCTCCGAAATCTTTATCCGTATCTGGCATCTGTATTTTTTAGGACTTATTATTCAGATACAGAGTGGGGGACAGTTCTGACATATTTCTCGCCTGTGTCACTTGCCGGAAAACTTCTTATAGACTATCCGGTTTGGACATGGAAAACGCATACGACGGCGTTGGCTGCGATTTGTATTTGGATTGTAATGATAAGCGCCATAGTTTTCATACTGTTTCAAAAAAGACCTTCAGAAATGGCAGGAAAAGCAATGGCATTTCCGAAGGTAAATGGAATACTTAGAATCTTATTAGTGATTCCGGTATCTATCTATGTAGGACTTTATCTTTATTCAGCAACCTTCAGCGCTGCCAGAGGATGGATCATTGCAGGAGTTATCATAGGAGGATTTTTCACCCATGGAGTGATCGAGTGTATCTATCGATTTGATATCCGGGGGCTTCTGGCCTGCAAGAAGCAGATGGTGCTGTCTGTAGCGGCAGCGCTTATTTTTGTCGGCCTGTTCTGGGCGGATGTGTTCGGTTACGATACGTATCTTCCAGGAAAAGAGGAAACCGTTTCTGTTCTGATTGACAGCGGTTATACGTACTATACTGATACCTTATGGGGCAAGGAAAGAAAGGGGGTTTCCGGCAGCGTAAAGGATGAGGTATTGGATATACTTTCCGAGGTAGTGTCAAAAAATGATAAGAATTCAGAGGATTACTACGAAGACGGGAATAGAGATGGGTATTTCGTTTATACTGTTCAGTACAGGCTGCAAAACGGCAGAGAAAAGAAACGGTCTTATGTGCTTGATTCTGAACTGAAAGACCGTCTTATGAGGCAGGTGTTTGATACAGAGGAATACCGGGAGGAACATTATTCCCTGTATACGTGTGATTTGTCATGTGTGACAAATATAGAGCTCAGTCATTTTATGGGAAACATAGAGCTTAAGATGACGAAAGAGCAGCAGAAAGAACTGCTCCGTATTTATCTGAAAGAGTTTAAGGAGCTGGATTACGATATTGCAAGTACAACGATTCCTTTCGGAAGGCTTGTTATAAGCTGTGCCGGATCAGAAGATGACGATGTAAGCTATGGATATAAAGCTGTCAGCTGCAGCAGAATCGGAGAATCATATTATATATATCCATCCTTTAAGAATACCGTGGAGTATCTGGAAAATATGCTGAATGAAAAGCTTCTGCTATCCTTTGAAGAGGCTCCGGTTACAAGACTTGACATCTGGCAGTATGATGAGGAGGGGTTAGATCAGGGATACGATATTGAGGATAAGAAATTTATCCAATCGATTAAGGGAAAGCTTTTCGGAGGCAATGTACTGGAGGGCGGAGAAAATTTGTATCCGCTGGATACCGCGTTTAGTCTCAGTGCAACGGTTGAAACAGAAAATGGGAACGAGCATATAACCGTATACACAGATACAGAAACTATTAATAAAATAAAAAAAATTATGAGACAGAAAACCAGATGATCGGATGTTTTCTTTCTATATAATATGTTACAATAGTTCCATATAGGAAACAGGAAGGAAGGCTGTAGAAATGAATTATGATATGGAACTTAAGGTAAAGCAGGTAATGGCAGCGTATTATAGGAGAAAGGCTGCGGCTCTGGGGATAGGTATAATTGCTGTTTTTTATATGATCTATTTGGCAATTTTCAGGATGGATTACAGGGTTCGTCTTGTAGTGGGAGGGTTTGCTTCTTTTCTTCTGACCCTTAGTATATTTATTGTTTATATGATACTGCTGCTTCTTATGATCTATATGATGCATTTTGCGTGGTCAGCGATTTCGGCAACCTTATCAAAGGATTGTGATCCATATATATATGAAGCATGCATGCGGCGGCTTACAATAAGATTTTATAAAGACAGAGTATCCTGTAATCATGCGGTGGCTCGGTATAATCAGGGAGATTTTGAGGGAGCCTGGGAGATACTACAGCATATTAATGTATATAAGTTAAAGGGTACATTTAAACTGAATTATTATATATTAATGTCTGCTCTCTGTTTCAAAAAAGGAATGGGAGCACGTGCGGCGGAGCTTGAGCAGACATACCGCGGGGGAATGAAAAAGAAAAAAGATCAGATAAGATTTCAGATACTCTGTGCGGATAATAATTTTATACGTGCAATGCAAAACAAAGATTACAGGATGGCATTTCAGTTTATAAGGGAGAGAGAAGAGCTTAATGGAAATATATCCTGCCGATTCCATAGAGTGTCCTCTAGTATGAAGGAGGCAGAAATATATGCTGCTATGGGAAACAAGGAGAGTGCAGGACTGAAGCTTGCATACGTGATAAAAAACGGAGGACGTCTTTTTTATGTAAATGAGGCGAAAAATTTATTGGAAAAGCTGGAAATTAATTGGGAAGACATATAAAAGATACAAGAACAGGCTATAAAGATACCCGGGATGTGAAAATATCACAGATACCCGGGTTTTCTTATGTTCATAATCAAAGGGCAGGCAGGACGCCGATGCTTCGATCGTGATTGATTGTTTTATAAAACAGGGCACGGATTTCTTCCTGTTTGTCAGTCTGTCCTAATATCCACATGATTTTTGCAACAAGAGCTTCCGTCGTCATATCTCCGGCCTGCAGAATTCCGGGATGCTCACTGTATTTTTTGCCTACCTTATATACTTCCAGATCACAGCCCTCTTCCGGCACCTGTGTTGTTACAGCAATGGTTTTCCCGGCGTTTACCCAGCCGAAGATAGCCTTTTCAAAAGATGCGTCCTCGTATTCCGGGATTCCTCCAATTCCGAAAGTTTCCAGAATAATGGCGTCATAGCGGCTACTCAATAGCTCAAAGATATCTGCCTTTACTTCCGGAGTCAGCTTCAATACAAATACCCGGTCGTTCAAACAGCTGTAGGTATTGAGTGCGTTTCTTTCAGGCAATGCACCGATATAATGACGGATGATTCGATCATCATGAATAATGGCAAGAAGCGGGAAATTCATACTTTCAAATGCATCAAAGCTTCTTGTACGTTGTTTTCTTGCCCGGGTTCCGGCAACTGCTTTTCCATTAAATACAATAGAGACATCGAAAGACTGGTCGTCAGCTGCGTACAGGATACTCTGGTAAATATTAAGCTTGGCATCTGTATATGGATTTCCCATCGGTTTCTGAGAACCAGTAAGCACAATCGGTTTCCGGCTGTCCTGAATTAGATAAGAAAGTGCAGCGGCAGTGTATGCCATTGTATCTGTTCCGTGGAGAACTACAAATCCATCATAATTTTCGTAATGCTCGATTATAGCGTCACAGATTTTAAGCCAGTCTCTCGGGCGCATATTAGTACTGTCAATGTTCATAAGCTGAAGGACGGTAAGCTGGCATTTGTCCCGGATTCCCGGTACATTAGAAGCCAGCTCCTCGCCGCTCATTGCCGGAGCCAGCCCGTGTTCGCCTCCTGTGGAAGCAATAGTGCCTCCGGTAGCTATCATAAGTATTTTTTTCATAATCTGTATCCTCTCAATGATATATATGCTACTGACATGATATAGGGATTTCTGAAAAATGTCAATCAAAAGCAGGAATCTTAACACAAAACTATAATTTTACGAGGTGTAGTCTGGGGCGGTATGCTGCGTGTTATTTCGCTGTAATATACAATCAGCATTTGTTCCGCCGGACGGCATCTGAAAACCTGGCCGTTTGAGGTCACAACCTCGGTGGAGCGTGCGATGTTAAGTGTCAGTTCATTGTCGCCGGCAGTCAGAGTATCATCAAAATACCCGGCAAAAATATTTTCTGACGGATTCTTTCTTCCAATAATGACCGCTTGATATCTTGGCGGGAAGATGAGAGGAATAGGAAGGGATGCATCATAAAAGGCAGTGACAGACATCCCCGGACGCAGGCGTACTTCTCCAATCACGTAAGTGTCCGTGCTTATGATAAAATTGTTAATACCGCTGTCATTACGGATAGTTACTTGTTGTTCACAGCAGTTTTCACCAAAGGAGGATACATTTTGTATCACTCCGGTAACAGGAATCAAAGTTGTCGGCATAATAAAAACTCCGGTTTTTGATTAATATATGCTGAAAAAGCATGGTTGGTGAATGTCAATGGATATTTTGTGATTCACCGCCCGGCGGAAGAAAATGGTACAGCTCCTCGTAAGACTCAAGCTCTTCCTCTGAAACCGGCTCAGAAGGGATCAGACCTGTCATATCCTGAGCAGAGGCGGCATTTGCCAGGTAATCATAGGAATCAATGATTTCTTTATTTGTCTTTTCTGCTGTTTTTTTTTCTGTACTCATAAAAACCTCCTGATTATAATTTTCTCTTTAGTATGTGTAGAAAATAAAGACTATATACGATATAATATTTTCAGAAAAAAGTATTCGAAAGAAGGAAGACTATGAAAATAGAAATCGATACACATACACATACGCTGGTTAGCGGCCATGCATACAGTACGCTGAAGGAGATGGCGGAATCGGCGGCAGAAAAGGGGCTTAAGGGGCTTGCGGTTACAGAGCATGCGCCTGATATGCCGGGAAGCACGAATGTATTTTACTTTCAGAATCTGCGGGTCGTCCCAAGAAAAAGGGCCGGGATAGAGCTGCTTCTCGGTGCGGAATTAAATATCTTGAATGAAGCGGGAGAGCTCGATCTCCCTGAGAGCGTGCTGAGCCTTCTGGACATTACAGTTGCCAGTATTCATAGGCCATGTTATAAGGGTGAACGGGATAAGGTAACAATAACGAATGCATATATACATGCTATGGAGAATCCATATGTGGATATTATCGGCCATCCGGACGACAGCAGATTTCCGTCAGATTATGAAATACTTGCGAAAAAAGCAAAAGAAACAGGAACGCTTCTGGAGGTGAATAATTCTTCCTTAAGCCCGGTGACTTTTCGTGAAAATGCAAGAGAGAATATACTCAAAATGCTTTTTTGTTGCAAGAAATATGGAACAGGAATTGTGCTTGGTACAGATTCGCATGTGGATGAAACAATTGCAGATTACAGTTATGCAGAGGAACTTATAAGAGAAGCAGATTTTCCTAAGGAGTTGATTGTTAATGCTTCCCTTGAGAAACTGAAAGCTTCTCTTAAGAGAGCAAAAAAGTTATAGATTTTATGAATTTACTGTGTTAAAATATAACAGTAGGAAATTATTAGCATAAAGGAGTATCATGCTATGAGCAAAAAGATCAGAACAGAGTCCGTGGATTATCTGTTTGACGCTATACTGAGTCTTAAGAACAGGGAAGAATGCTACACATTTTTTGAGGATATCTGTACAATTAATGAATTATTATCTTTGTCCCAGAGATTTGAAGTGGCGAAGATGTTGAGGGAGCGCAAAACATATCTTGAGATTGCGGAAAAAACAGGAGCATCTACGGCAACCATAAGCAGGGTAAACCGCTCTCTTAATTATGGCAATGACGGATACGACATGGTGTTTGAAAGAATTAATAAAAAATAGGGAAGAGTCCCTGTTTCAAACTGCGGACAAAATCCTGGAAACTTCCGGGATTTTCTACATTTAAGACTGTTTTTCTAATCCAAAAAAATATATACTATTCATAATTTCTACAGTAAATCTTAATAATATCTTACTGCAATCTACAAAAATACTTCATTACGTTTCTGTACAATAGAAAAAAGAAAAGAAATGAGGTAAATGAAGTATATGATAACACAGAAAAAAACAGTTGCAGTCTTTTTTGGCGGATGTTCTACGGAGTATGAGGTGTCGCTTCAATCAGCATATTCTATTATTAAAAGTATAAATAGAGAGAAATATCAGATGCTTCTGATTGGAATCGAACGCAGGACAGGCAGATGGCTTTTATTTCGGGGTAATCCTGACAGGATTAAGGAGAATCGCTGGTGTGATGATGAAACATGCACACCAGTTTATCCATCTATGGATAAAGAGGTTCATGGTCTGCTTTATATGGAGAAAGGGCAGATAAATATGCAGCCTTTGGATATGGCGTTTCCTGTCCTTCACGGAAAGAACGGAGAAGATGGAACGGTTCAGGGCGTTCTTGAGCTTATGGGAGTTCCGGTGATAGGGTGCGGCGTCCTGTCATCAGCCCTTTGTATGGATAAAGATCTTGCTCACAGGGTTGTGGCGGCTGCAGGAATTAAGACGGCAAAATCCGTAACAATACAGACGTACAGTACAGAGGAAGAAGTGTATAAGGCAGCGTCAAGAATAGGATATCCGCTGTTCGTAAAACCGGTTCGTGCAGGTTCGTCCTTTGGGATTACGAAGGTGTCGGAGGAACGGGAGCTTCCAGGCGCAGTGGAAGAGGCCTTCCGTCACGACCGGACAATTATTCTGGAGGAGGCGGTTGAGGGTTTTGAGGTAGGATGTGCGGTTCTTGGAAAGAAAGAGCTTTTTATCGGAGCAGTAGATGAAATCCAGTTGTCGCAAGGCTTCTTTGACTACACAGAGAAATATACGTTAAAGACATCGAGTATTCATGTGCCGGCCCGGGTTTCACAGAAAAAGACGGAAGAGATTAAAAAGACGGCTCTTGAAATTTACCGTCTGCTGGGATGTTCCGGTTTTTCGAGAGTAGACATGTTTCTTACTCCCTACGGAGAAATATATTTTAATGAGGTAAATACGATACCTGGTTTTACACCTCACAGCCGTTATCCCGGAATGCTGAAGGCGGCGGGAATGTCCTTTGATGACATTGTTGAAAAGCTCCTTGATATGGAGGGATAGCTTATGAATAAAAGTCAAAAAGGGCGTGCATGGGTCACGATTAATTTGGAAAATCTGAAAAGCAATGTGGAGCAGTTTCAGAGACTTCTTCCGGAGGGCTGCAGGATGATGCCGGCCGTTAAAGCGGATGCATATGGACATGGCGTCTGTCTGATTACGAAAGCTCTACGGAGCATGGGAATCAGGGACTTCTGCGTAGCATCTGCAGAAGAAGCTGTGGAGCTTCGGGAATGTGGAATTACAGGACAGATTTTGGTTCTTGGCTATACGCCCCGGTGCCAGTTCGGGGAGCTTAAACAGTATGGAATTACCCAGACAGTAGTAGATTACGAATATGCCAGAGAGCTTCAGGCATATGGTGAGAGGCTTACCGTACATGTGGGAATCGATACCGGCATGCACCGGCTGGGTGAGAGATGTGACAAAAGAGAAAATATATTTAAAATCTGGGAGCTTGAAAATTTGAATATTACGGGGGTATTTTCCCATCTCTGTGCATCAGACGAAATGACAAAAGATGCGCGTAAATACACGTTAAAACAGATCTCAGATTTTGACAGAATTATAAGAGAGATCCATAGAAGAGGAATTTATGGATTTAAAACGCATCTTCAGGGCAGCTATGGGGTTTTGAATTACCCGGAGCTGTCGTATGACTATGCTAGAATTGGCATTGCGCTTTACGGGGTGTTAAGCGCACCCCATGACTGGACGACTGCAGATATTTCCTTGAAGCCGGTATTATCGCTTAAATCAAGACTTGTGTGTGTGAAGGAGCTTCATGCCGGAGAAGCGGCGGGATATGGCCTTTCTTTTAGGGCAGCGGGAGAAATGCGGACAGGGGTGGTATCCATTGGGTATGCGGATGGAATTCCGAGAGAATTATCGAACCGGGGACATGCACTTTTAAATGGAAGAAGAGTTTCTGTTATAGGGCGGATATGCATGGATCAGCTTTTGATAGATGTATCAGAGGTTACAGCGGCAGCAGGGGATGAGGTTATTTTTATTGGAAGATCAGGGGATGAAGAGATTAGGGCAGAAGAGATGGCACAAGAGGCAGGGACGATTGCTAATGAGATTTTAAGCAGAATAGGTAAGCGTGTGGAAAGGAAAATTGAGGATGAAATTATAAGATTTTCTTAATTTCCTTAATTATAAGGAGAAAGATGTGAGAATCTGTGTTACAATAAAAATGACAGTTTTATAAAATACAGCATGGAGGAAAGACAATGGTATTGGAACTTAAGAATATCGAAAAATCATTTGGCAGCAAACAGGTTCTTTCAGATGTATCCTTTCAGGCACAGGGCGGGAAAGCGTTTGGCCTTCTGGGGCGTAACGGTGCAGGTAAGACAACGTCCATCCGCATTCTTATGAATGTATTTCCAGCAGATGGGGGATTAGTTCTGATTGATGGAAGTCCGGTAGATTATAATCAGGTACAGATCGGTTATCTGCCTGAGGAAAGAGGGCTTTACCCGAAAAAAGTCATTGCCGATCAGCTTACATATTTTGCAGAGCTTAAGGGGATGAACCGCAAGGACGCTGTAAAGTCAGTAGACAGGTGGCTTGAAAGGCTGGGTATGATGGAATACCGGAACAAGAGGCTTGATACACTCTCGAAGGGAAACCAGCAGAAGATTCAGCTGGTGACAGCGCTGGCACATAATCCGGATATTATTATACTGGACGAGCCTTTTTCAGGACTTGATCCTGTTAATGCAATGCTTCTTAAAGAAGTTGTAAAGGAACAGATTGCGGAAAACAAGATTGTGCTATTCTCCAGCCATCAGATGAGTTACATCGAGGAATTTTGTGACAGCATAGCAATTTTAAATTCCGGCAGGGTTGCTCTTTGCGGAGAACTTCATGACATAAAGAGAAGCTATGTGCGCGACCGTCTTATCGTCCATACAGAATATCCGGATAAGATTAGGAGCGATTTTGGTGAAGAGTGTGAGGCAATGGAAAATGGAAGCCTTCTTATCCATCTTGCCTCTGCAGACGATAAGAACAGAGTGATGAGATATCTTGTAGAAAATTATGATATTGATGAGGTGAAGGTATTTGAGCCTTCTCTGAATGATATTTTTGTTGAGTATGCGGGAGATGAGGCTGATAAGGAGGACAGAAAATGAAACAATTTTCCAAAATATTGAAATTTGAGCTGAAATATTATTTTAAAAATAAAATTTTTGTTGGTGTTACGATTTTTCTTGTACTATTGATTTCGGTTCTGATGTTTCTGCCGCAAATATTAAATATTTTCCGAGGAGATAAGGAAGCAGATGCAGCGGCAGAGCTTCCGGTTATGCTTCTTAAGACGGAGATTTCAGAGCAGGCGGAGCCGGTCAAAGAAGCATTTGACGCGGCGTTTCCGAATTATGATATACAGAGTACCCAGGAGAGTTTGGAAGAGATGCAGGAAAAAATTACTTCTGGGAGCGCCGAATGTGCTTTTGTGGTAGGAGGAATGACCTCTTATAAATACTATGTGGACAATCTTTCTATGTACGACAGTAACATGGAGACAGCTGATACAGTTTTGCAGAATCTGTGCCGTATGAATTTAATGGCCGAAAATGGATTGACGGCGGAAAAGGCCGGTGAGATTATGTCGATTCAGATTGAAAACGATGCTGTAAGCCTTGGAAAGGATCAGATGCAGAATTACTGGTATACATATATTATGATCTTTGCCTTGTATATGGTGATTCTGCTTTATGGTCAGATGATAGCGACCAATGTGGCAACAGAGAAGAGCTCGCGGGCGATGGAGCTTTTGATTACCAGTGCAAGGCCAGTTGCCATGATGTTCGGAAAGGTGATTGCATCCTGTCTGGCAGGTTTTGCTCAGCTTGTTGCAGTATTTGGATCTGCGATTTTGCTTTATGGAATAAATAAAGAGCAGTGGAATGACAATCCGATTGTTGCTTCTATCTTTGATATGCCGCCGGAGCTTTTTGGATATATGCTGGTATTCTTTATACTTGGATTCTTTATTTATGCATTCCTTTATGGTGCCATTGGTTCAACAGCTTCCAAGCTTGAAGATATCAATACATCCGTTATGCCGATAACGATGATCTTTATCATCGCGTTTATGGTAGTAATGTTTTCCCTTGCGTCAGGAGATGTCGATAATACATTGATGAAAGTGTGCTCCTATATTCCGTTTACCTCTTCGATGGCAATGTTTACCCGAATTGCCATGAGCACGGTACCGTGGTATGAGATCCTGATCTCCATAGCGATTCTTATAGGCTCCGCCGCCGGCGTCGGTGTGATTTCTGCAAAGATTTACCGTGTGGGCGTGCTTCTTTACGGTACAACGCCAAAGCTGAGTTCTATTTTAAAGGCGGTATGGAAAGCATAAAGATGAAAATAGGAAAGCCGAAAAGCTTTCCTATTTTGATACAGTTTCTTTTTCCCTTTTTGCCTTTGCTTGAAGTGTTTCTGTCTGGAATACGAAATTACGGACAAGCATTTCGACTTTGGGCGGAAGATCGATATACTGGCAGCCATAGCCGTATACGCCTGCTTCCCGCACAGGTCTTTGCTTCTGTATACGGGCCGTAATGCATACAGGCGTTTTTATACTGGTGAATATGGATTTAAATGCAGTGTCCGGCTCTAATTTCTGTGTTGTGACAAACTGGAAGCCTCCGGCGCCTATGTCCTTAATGGTGACAGGGACCTCTTTCTTTTGCCCTTCAAACATAAGGAAGGCTTTAAATGTTACATAAACACGATGATTTTTCCGCTGCTCAGGAATATCGTTTGTGACGGCGCGGGCGAGATAACAGGGTTTTTCTCCCGACGCCGACGGATCAGCATAGATTTCCTCAGACAGAGTGAAGATAAATGCCCGGTAGTCATAATCTTTTTCCTTCGGCATGAAGAAGAATCTTTCAGGGAAATCCGCCGATGGTTTTTCAGGAAAAATGAGAGTAATTGTATCAAGGCTGTTTCTGTTGTACCGGATGTCAGTCAGATAGGTACAGTCCAGATTATAAAGCGTTGCATTGCCGGTGTCTGGTATTGAATTCATGGAATAAACATACCTCCTTCTTAAGACTGCATTTGTATATTATTTATTTTAACAGAGAGGAGAGAAGGAATCAAGAAATGATATGAGTGAGATGATAGTGAATGAGAAAGAAAAAAGAGATTCAAGCCGGGAAAGGTTTGAACCCTCCATAAAAAATTTTCTTTGCGACAAATATTCCATTTGCCGGGAGGAAAGACAATATGTGGTATTTTTGTATAATATTTTGCGAAAGTATGCAACTTTGGAGAGCCGAAAAAGAGAGGGAGAGGAAAATGCAGACAGAGTAAATGTTAAGAAAATCTTTGAATCCTGTGGGCTGGAGGACGATGCATTTATTGATTATGTTTTTTATGAACCGGCTTTCCTGCGGGATTTTTTTGAAAGATACAACCGCCTCAGATTAAGCAAGGAAAGCGAATGGCCGGAAAGGCTGTTGAACAAATCATTTTCCTGTTCTTTGTCAAAGGGTGAGAGTGCAAGAAAAGAAGACTTTAATACAAAATTGATTCAATATGTATATGAACAGAAGAAAAAGGAAAAAAATGAAACCAGAAAAATAGAGGTGGAATATTCTGGAAGGGAATGTAATTTGGGGCAGAATAATAATAAGCTTTGCTTTGAAAAACTGAAGATCTATGATCTAGAAAATAACCAGACAATAAGTTTGAACGATAATGAAAAAAAGTGGATAAAACACAGAGTTAAATGGATGATGAACGCCCAGCCGGATATTGCGCTTATATATCACTTAGGAGAGGAAGAAAGTGCAAAAAAATTTCTTTTGTTTATTGAATGTAAATTTACATCAAAGGAAAGCTCTTATCGTTACGAAGTAGATAGTGAGAGTAATGAGAAAGAACATGTGAAACAGGGGGAAATACAGTGGATGATAGCAGATTTTTTATGCAGCTGCCTGCATAATTATAATGACAATAAAGAGAAAATGACGCTCTCTCCCAGCATGAAAGAGGAAAGATCACATTTTGTTTATTTCGTGCGAAGATACAGAACGAATGAAAATAACGGAGAGAAAAAAGACGAAATTTTGATAGAGGACTTAATTAGATGTAATAACGAAATATTTGCTCTGTCGTAATAATAGCGTCATATCTTTTTCATTATCACTGCAGATATTTTTGGGAGACGGGGGAATTATAAATGAAATATAAAAAAACAGTGTTCTTAAAAAATGGAAAGAAATGTCTGATTAGAAATGCAACGGGCTCTGATTCTGAGTCAGTATATAACAATTTTAATCTGACACACGGTCAAACGGATTTTTTGTTGTCGTATCCTGATGAAAACAGCTTTGATATAGAACAGGAACGGGAATTTCTGGTCAGAAAAGAAGACAGCGACAGAGAAATTGAACTATGTGCTGTTTTTGGTGATCGCATAGTTGGCACGGCAGGGATTGAAGAGGTAGGAAAAAAGTATAAGGTCAGACATCGTGCGGAATTTGGAGTCAGTGTTGAAGAGGATTACTGGGGGCTGGGAATAGGACGTGCGTTGGTGATGGCCGGTATCGAATGTGCCAGACAGGCGGAGTATTTGCAGCTTGAACTTGAAGTGGTCCGGGAAAACCTCAGGGCTTTTGAATTGTACAGGAGCATTGGGTTTTGTGAGTATGGTTATAATCCAAAGGGATTTTGTTCCCGTAATACTGGATGGCAGGGACTTGTACTTATGAGAATGGAGCTCCTATAGTAGACCTGGGAGGCAGTCAGAATGGATATAGTAACACTTTGCAGTAAAATTAGTCTACGGACTGAAAGCAAAAGTGGAGTACTAGCTTACCGAATGGCAGGTAGGTTTTACTTTGAAAGATATTGATAATGAAATAACAATTAAAATTTATATCCCCTCAGATGTTGATTTTTTTCCGCGTTCTGTTGGTAAATCCCTTTCTGAAAATACATCCCTGCAGAGAAATATATAAAAGCATCTTCTTAAAGGAGGGGTAATCAAAAATGCATATGGAAAAATGAAACAGCAGGCAAAGCCTGAAGGACCTATGAATCCGTATGTCCTTTCTCAAAGGGGTGAATGAATAATCCGCTCAAAAGTTTTGGTTCAAACCAGGTAGACTTTGGGGGCATAAGCCGTCCGGCATCTGCTACAAGTAAAAGCTCTTCCATTGCTGTGGGATACATAGAAAATGCAGCTCCGTCATTGTGTGCGTCAACAGCATCGGAAAGAATCTTAAGTCCCCGGATCCCGCCAACAAACCGGATGCGGGGATTGGTCTTTGGATCCTGAATCCCAAGTAAAGGCTCCAAAATCATGTCCTGCAAAATGGAAACATCCAGGCGGCCTACCGGATCATCAGGAATAAGGGCAGAATTTACTTTTAGGAGATACCAGCAACCATTTCCATAGAGTCCGATTTCGCCCTTGCAGGACGGGCGAACAGCCTTGTTTCCCATTTTTTTTATATCAAAATTACTTTTTATCCTATTTAGAAATTCTTCAAATGTATAACCGTTCAGATCAGAAACGATACGGTTATAATCATATATCTGGAGTTCATCAGATGCAAACAGAACAGATAGGAAATAGTTAAATTCCTCGCAGCCTGTATAATGAGGATACTCACTCCGCCGCTTTAAGGCAACTTTTACAGCTGAAGCGGCACGGTGATGCCCGTCAGCAATATAGATACTGTCAATAGACCGGAAAATTTGGCGGATTTCCTGAATTGTATTCGTGTCATCAATTTTCCAAACCTGATGGTGTATCTGATTCTCCATTGTGAAGTTATAAAGAGAGGGAGTTTGCTTTGCTTTATTTAGAATCTGATTCAGCCGGGTATTTGCATGATAAGTCAGAAAAATTGGGCCGGTCTGGGCACTTAAGGTATCTATATGGCGTATCCGGTCAGATTCTTTGTCTTCCCGCGTATTTTCATGCTTTTTAATCCGGTTTTCCAGATAATCGTCAACAGCAGCGCAGCCTACAAGCCCGGTCTGTGTGCGATTATTCATAGTCAGAGCATAGATATAATAACAGGGTGTCTCTTCCTGAATAAATGAACCGTCAGAATACATGGCCTCTAAAATCTCCCTTGCTTTATCATAGACGATCTGAGAGTACATGTCAGTATTTTCCGGAAATTGAGTTTCCGCCCTGTCAATTCTAAGAAATGACAGGGGACGGGATGCTGCGCTTTTATAAGCCTCACTTCGAGTATATACATCATAGGGCAATGAAGCGATAGATGAAGCCAGTTCTTTTTTGGGACGTATAGCTTGAAAGGGACGAAAAATAGTCATAGGTGACACTCCTTTTTACGAGATTGATTCTGTGTGGATATTATTTTTTATTATAACATAAGGAAGAGGGATTGTGGATGTATCTGTACACAAAATGTGAAAATATGCTATACTATTGTAACAGTTTAGACGGGTCTGTGCATTTATGCGCTGACTGTATGAGAGTGATTTGGAGTCAAAAATATATGGAATTAATGCAGAAAGGACAGAGAAAATGGAGAATAGGATCATAAATGAAGTTACGCAGCAGCTTATAGAGCGCAAATCAGTGCGGGTTTTTGAGAAACGCCAGATATCAAAAGAAGCAAAAAGAACCATTCTGGAGGCTGCAATGGAAGCGCCTACGGCAGGGAATCAGCAGTTATATACAATTTTAGATATTACAGATCAGAAGCTTAAGGAGAAACTTGCTGAAAGCTGTGATCATCAACCTTTTATTGCCAGTGCACCGCTGGTTCTAGTATTTTGCACAGACTGTCTGAAATGGCTTCAGGCATACCAGGAGGCAGGGCTTACGCCGAGGGATCCCGGGGTGGGGGATCTTATGCTGGCAGTGACGGATACAGCGATTGCAGCACAAAATGCAGTGACTGCGGCATGGAGTCTTGGAATCGGCTCCTGCTATATCGGAGACATCATGGAGCAGTGTGAGACACAGCGGAAGCTTCTTTGTCTGCCGGAATATGTATTCCCAGCGGTAATGGTTGTATTTGGCTATCCCACTGCGCAACAGATGAAACGAAAGAAACCGAAACGTTTTGAGCTGGAGGACATTATTTGCGAAAATACATACCAGAGAAAGGACGGCGCGGCGCTTCGTAAAATGTTTACTGGAAGGTGTGACGGACAGACATATAATGAGTGGATGAAAAAATTTTGTAATCGGAAGTATGACAGTGATTTTTCGAGGGAGATGACGCGTTCGGTTGGAGAATACCTGAAGCAGTTTTAATGGTGGTATGCGTGAAATAATGGGGGTAGTTTTTTATAATTTAGTTGGAAACGCTCCATCAGATAATAATTGAATATGCCGGCAAGCCATTAGATGGATCGTTATCTGCTGGCTTGCCGAAATTGTTTTGTCATAAACCAGAAAAATAGT
>CAOJQZ010000025.1 GCA_948441955.1 uncultured Lachnospiraceae bacterium
AAAAAATGACGGTTCCGCTTCCGCATCGCCGTCATTTTATAATAATTCCTATTTACGCTTCTTCCTTATTACACATACCGTTCCGATTACGAACGCTGCCGCACCAAGAAGAACTGCATACAGTAAAATCTGATTATGATCTCCCGTTAGTGCACCCTTTGACGCAGTGGTTGTTCCCGCCGTTGTGCCCGTTCCGGTTGTTGTTCCGGTCGCCGACCTTCCCGTTCCGGTTGTTGTTCCATTGGTTGAACCCTGATTATTATTTGTACCTGTATTGTTGTTTGTACCATTCGGCGTCATCGGATTATTTGGATCATCCGGATTATCTGGATTATCTGGATTATTTGGATTGTTCGGATCATCCGGCAGTTCATTCTGTGCTTCTTCCCAGCCGACCGCAACTGGTGATAATCCTCTTACCGTAATCAACAGACCATCATCACGTTCTGTAGCTTCCAGTTCTTCTATGTCCCCGGCTTCCCATTTATCTTTGCCGTCACCCCCAGCGTGAGTAAACATGTGAGCAATCGTAAAGTCATTCGTATTCGGATCAACGACGGTTCCGTCTTCTCTTACCGGATAGGGAATTGTCATCGTTATACCATTTTCCGGAAAATCATCTACATTATCTATTACTTTCCATTTCGAATCACCTGCATCCTGCCGGATCATAAGTGTAATATCATAAACCATAATATTTTCTTCCGGAACTTTAGAATTGAACTCCAAAATTTTTTCACGCATCCGAGCGTCTATATCCGAAGGCTTCTTATATTCATCTGCATCGAGAGTATCCGGGACATATGAGATTCCAGTCTCAATCTCCAGCTTATAGTACTCGCTTCCTCCTGCCTGGAACCCTTCATCATTATCAGGAAAATGTGTGATTGTATTTTCTTTTGGAATAACAATCACTTTGCATTGCGCCGTTGCCGCTTCATAATCTGGGCTTTCAGTAGCTGTTGCAATTATAACTGCTTCGCCTTCCTTTACCGGATCTACCGTACCGTCTTCTGTATTCAACAGAATAGCGCCTGCGTCACTGTTTGCCTGATCAATCGTATAAGTCACCTTACTGTCTGCTAATGCATCGCTTGATTCAAGTACAGTCACCTGCCTCGGATCGCTTCCGGCCGGTATCTTCAAAACGTCATATTCAAACCGGAAGTTCTCTCTCTGTTCCTTTGCAAGTACGGTTACCTCCAGTTCAAATTCAAACGACTCATAATTTTTGGATGCATCCATAAAAATGTTAATCGTTCCGGTTTTTCCTACTATATCCGGATCGTCATTCAGCGTTTTCAGCGTGTAGCTTATATTTTTCCCGCTTCCTCCTACCTGAATGCTTCCGGCAAAAATACTGTCGCTGGCGCCAACAGTAGATGTAGCGGAATAAACCTTTGACTCCTCGGGAATTAAACTGGACACATCAAATGTTTCTGTTTTCCCACACTTTGTTGATATTTCCTGCTTCGCCACCGAAGGTTTAACCTTAGTGATTGTAAATCTACCTGTTTTTTCGCCCTCCCACTTATATTTTTTGCCGCTTTCCAAACTTGTCAAAATAACCTGAGCATCTGTAGTGGCATCTATATTATCCTTATACCGGACTTCATAATCTACTCCCTGCTGCAGAGTGTCATTATTAATTGTAACTTCAAAATCTGGTCTCTTTTCTTTGCCGTCATATACGTAATATTCCTCTGAAGATTTAAAATCTATATGAATGAAATCAAGATTAGTTACATTCTGCGCGACAGTCGTATATCTGACCTCATAAATAATATCCTTCTCCTTACGCTCTACAGAGTTAGTACCGTCTCCCTGCTGTCCCAATGTATAATTCAATGCATCGGCGCCCGACAGGATGATTTCAAGAGATACCGTGCCGTCATAGCTTCCCGGAAAATCTTCTTTAAGAGAATTATCTATATCTGTCGCCGCACCGGTAACCTTTACATCTCCAATAGGCTTATTATACTGCAGCTTATTATTATCTACTGCAAAATCCCCTGGCTGCATTCCAAGATATGTACGACGCAGCGTAAGCCCCTTGGCGCCGACATTGAGCGCCCGCGGCGCTACTGTAACCTGTTGGCTGTAAACATCTCCGCTTATAAGCGTTGATCCTGCTTTCCCCGTACATATTACAGTATATGTTCTGTTTCCCGCCAGCGGCTGATTGGTATCTTTCAAAGCAAACTTCAAATTCTCAACTTCTACATCATTAACTTTCGCAACAATACCGCTTTCTACTAATCTTCCATCTACCGTAACCATCTGGGTCCAGTAATTTTCATATATCATTAAAGCAGGATTCTCTTTTAAAATGCCTAATTCTTCTAGTTTAGCTTTTAAAACCCCACCCTCTAGCAGAGTAGTGCCGTCCTCCAGATAAAATTTTACAACATCTCCGTCTCTTGTACTCGCCGCTGCCACAACCGGTACGTCACTCTGGAATGCCGGGCCTGCAGTAGGCGCCGACGCAGCAGCGTTTCTTGCCTTCTTCGTGGTTTTCGTTGGTTCTGCCTTTGCTTCTGCCTGTTCCTTCTCTGCTTCCTCAGCCGCCTTAGCCTCTTCCTCAGCCTTCTTTGCAGCCTCTTCCGCCTTCTTTTCCTCCTCGCGCTTCTGCTCCTCTACAATATCCTTCACCTCAGCCGGCTCATACCATACGCCGTCTAACGATACGAAGCATTCCATACTGCCGCCGGCGCCGGAAGCAAGTACGCACGGGATCCCGGCTCTGTCACAGAGCAGCTTAAAGGCGTTCAGGTAGTTTTCCTTGCTGAGTCCCATGCTCTTAGCTACAGACTTATAGTTATCATTAAAGTATGTAATCATTCCTGCGGCATCCATATCCGCCGTACCGTCAAGTACTGTCTGGGCGCTTTGTTCACGTTCTGTCATAACCGCCTGAATTGCCTCGGCGCTTTGGTATTTCGCACTGCGGATGTCATAATCCCTGCTATAATTCTTAAGCAGGAAATATACCTGATAGCTGTATATCTCTTCCCCTGTTTCATCCGTCCATGAAGAAGCCACGCGGGTAACCTTCGGATCTCCTTTGAGCCAGAACATACCCGGATAATCTCTCTTGGCCGCAATATATGCATTGGAAATATTCTCCTTGATCTCTTCCCATTCCTCGTCTGACATCCTGGCTACACCGCTCATATCAAGAACGGTAATCGCATTAAAGACATCGTCCCCTTTTCCGCTGTAGCTGATCCTGAAGGCTGTATCTTCTGAGAAATTACTGTCATTGAGCCAGATGCTTTCATCTGCCAATGTAAAATAAAGACCGGAAGCATACTCAGGAAGCGCCAGACGCCCATACCAGTCCGCACTTCCTTCTATCTCGCTGAAAAATCCCCAGTCCAGGTCCCTTGACGCGTCTGAGCATTTCAGTGTTTCCCTCTTGCCTGTAACCTTTACTTCAGGCTCCTCCGCCGGCGCGGTTATCTCGGTATTATTCTCATCAAATTCTTCCGCCGACACGGAAAATGCCGGCATACCCCCTACCAGTACCGCTGTTAGCGCAGCTGCAAACACCCGTTTCATACTTTTTTTCATTAACATTCACTCCCTACGTCCGTGTTGAATTAATTATAATAATGACTGTGAATCTGCGTATCTCACAAGCATAGCCATTTTATACTTTTTGTTTTCATTATATAGGTTTAAAAACCCACTGTCAACACTCCCATCCATATTTTCTATGCTAGAAAAATCT
This sequence comes from uncultured Lachnospiraceae bacterium, assembly GCA_948441955.1. Classification (GTDB taxonomy): domain Bacteria; phylum Bacillota; class Clostridia; order Lachnospirales; family Lachnospiraceae; genus CAPEBR01. The sequence goes on from CAOJQZ010000025.1 coordinate 3,734, forward strand.
GGGGAAACCGCTTATTTCTATAAAATTATATGTAGCAATTTTAATTATAAGAATTGTAAAATCCATCAGTAAATGGATGATGCTTTACATCTAAACTGTCAATTGATATAATATAGGCAACACAAAAACAGCATTTTAGAAAGCAGGTGATTATATGGGAATGACTGACAGCCAGTTCAAAGGGTTCGTAAGATTTGTATTAGATGATATTAAAGAAGTCCTCGAAAATATGCCCGAGGGAAAAGAACGGGAAAAACTGCAAAAAGTAGCCGACAACTTGCAGCAAACACTTGAAGATTAGTAACCAATCAAAACATGAAAATAAAATTCTAAAAGGAGCTTCCGGCGCGGTACGCCAGAAGCTCCGGAGAGAGTATATATTAAAATAGTGATTCGAAAATGGCCTTAATATGTAACCGTCTTCTTCTCGTTATAAACATCCCGGTCTAACTCGCCCAGCTTACTTGCAACAAGAAGTCCTACCATAACGTCCACATCCACGTTCATCAGTGTACGGAACATTCCTGCGAACCAGTCGATACCGATTAGTACCGCGATGCTGTCAAGAGGAAGTCCCAGCGAGGATGCAAGGAATGTATATACGATTACAGAACCGCCCGGTACAGAAATTGTACCCATACACATCAGACAGGATAACAGAATCGCCATACCCATCTGGTATATTGTCATCTCAATTCCCGTTGCCTGCGCCATAAAGAAAATCGCTGCCACATAACACTGTGCGGCGCCGCAGCTGTTCATGGACATGGTAATCGGTCCTGTGAAATCCGCAACCTTACGGCTGATACCAAACTTCGTAACCTCGTCCTCCATCTTTGTGGGAAGACAGATAGCTCCGGAGGTTGTTGTAAGAGCCATAATAGACATTTTTGCAAATTTCTTCGGCATCTTTGCAATATTTACCTTACATAAAGCGGCAGTAAGAGGTCCAAACAACAGGAACTGGATTGCATCACCGATAAGAAGCAGACCTAAAAACTTAAGCATTGGAATGATAACCTTTAATCCTGTGGAACCTGACACATTTGCCAATAGACAGAAGATACCGATTGGTGCAATCGTCATAACTGTCTTAATAATATTGGTAATAACGGCATTTAAGCTTTTTACCCATTCTACCATCACGCGGTTTCCGCTCTGCTTTGTATAAGCGCCCATAGCAATACCAAAGAATAATGCAAATACGATACACGGTACCATAGCGCCCTCCGCCATAGAGCTGATTACGTTGGTGGGCACAAATCCAAGAATTGTTTCCTGTAAAGAAGCTGACTCTACCGCCGTATTGGCAAGGTCCTCAGCGCCGGCAAGCGTAATTCCAACACCCGGCTTAAAAAGCGTAGAAAGAACAACGCCAAATCCTGCAGAGATAACTGTGAAAAAGATAATCCATTTGAAAGTATGGAAGCCCATCTTTCCTACATCCTGACCATCGCCGCTTCCTACCGCCGCCGCTACCGCAGACATAACAAGAAGCACAACTGACATCTGAATCAGGCGGAGGAATATGTCACCGATAAACTTTAAATTTGCTGCCCATTCTCCAATAATGGCGCCGAACAAAATACCACCCACAGTTGCGATTAAAATCTGTGTCGTGAGAGATATCGAAAATCCTTTTTTCTTCTCCATTTTTCATCCATCCTTCATTTTTCTCATTCATTTTTAGTCTTACATTCTGAGACGGCCGTCTCTGATTTCTGTAATGTATTTTAGCCGGTTTTAATAATTTATCAATAGCTTTTGTTTTAAATGTATAATTTCCTGTTTTAAAAGTTATTATCCACGTTTAAAAAGCGGCAGATCCCGTCCATCATTTCAAAGGTCTTTCCATAAGCGGCATTGAGAAACGCATGAATCATCCCCTTATAAATATGATATTCTACTTTTACTCCTGCATCCGCAAGCTTTGCCGCATACATAAGCCCCTGATCTAAAAGAGGATCGCACTCTGCTGCGAAAAATCCCGCGGCAGGAAGTCCCCTTAAGTCATCCGAATATAACGGCGATAGATAAGGCGACGTAAGAGGCGTCCCTTCTGGCGCATAGCCTGCATGCAGCTCCTTTATATCCCGGTATTCTAAAAAATACCCCTCCCTGTATCGAATTTCCGATTCTGTAGGCTTATGCGCGGCCAGTATTGTCACGGGATAAATAAGCGCCTGTTTTTTTATCGCGGGACCTCCCCTTTCTTTTGCCAGAATGCAGAGCACGGCGGCAAAGTTTCCGCCGGAGCTGTCCCCGCAGACACTGATATCCTCCCGGCTTCCTCCAAGCTCCTCTGCATGCTCCGCCGTCCACGCAAGAGCAAAATAACAGTCTTCCAGTCCGCAGGGAAAAGGATACTCCGGAGCCAGTCTGTAATCCACCGCCGCCACGGTCATCTTTCCGTAATACGCAAAATATCGGTGCACCATATCGTACACATCAATGTTGTTCATAGAAAAAGAGCCTCCATGACAAAATAACATAATCGGCGCTTTCCCATCTGTATCTGACTGGTAAATCCTGAGAGGAATTTCTGCTCCCTCCCGGCATATTATTCTCTCCTTGGTTTTCACCCGCATCAGGACGCCATAGCGGCCGCACTTTAACATTTCCTCTTTCATACCCTTAATGGTCTCTTCATTTACCCGCATGCGCCACTCTTGGGGTCTTTCCATGTCTATTCGCTGTGGTATTCCCACCTTAACCTCCTGCGAGCTCTCCCCGTACTGCACGTCAAGAAATTTCCTGTAAAACTCCATCATACCCTCCTTAACTAATGAAAGGCATACGTGCTCTCCTTCGAGAACCGCATGCCTCTGCCCGCACACCTTTGCGGCGAAAAACTTATAATTCTATTTCCCGTCCTTCTGCCATGGAACGCTCAATTGCATCCACTACCCTGAGCGAATCATACGCATCCTTCGGTGTAATAATAGACTTTGTATTATTTACTACATTATTAATAAATGCCATAACCTCTTCTGACAGATCCCCTTCCGGAAGCCCGTTTGCGTAGAACCAGTGTCTGGAATCCGGATACAATATCTTTTCCTGTGTAACAAGACGTACGCCGTTATCGCAGCTGTCCACATATGCAGCACCTTTTGTTCCCACAAGCTCTACCTTGTCATCAATAATTGTGGGCGAATTTTCCGGAAGTACCCAGCATGCCTCCAGACAGGCAATCGCTCCGTTTTCATAGGTAACCACCGCATAGATGACGTCCTTCATATTTACATCCTTAAGAAGTACGCTTCTGCCTTTTGCAAATACCTTCACAGGCTCGCATCCCATGAACCAGTTTACATAGTCAATATCATGGATCATAACATGCATGGACAGATCCGAGGCGCCGATATATCTCCTGGGTCCCACAATAGGAGAATTTCTCCGGCAGTACATATGGATAATATCTCCAAGCTCCCCATTATCCAGCGATTTCTTAATCGCTGCAAACCGGGGATCAAATCTTAGCAGAAAGCCGGTTGTGAATACCTTGTCATAATCCTTCGTAATCTCATACAGCTTCTTTCCATCTTCCAGCTCCTTTGCAAGCGGCTTCTCAAGCAGTATATGCTTACCGTTTGCAACCGCAACTTCTACTGCCTCCCGGTGCATATTATCCGGGAGCACAATGCTGACTGCCTCAATCTCCGGATCTGCCAGACATTCTTTATAATCCTTATACACTCTGCATCCATATTCCTTTTCTACCTGAGCGCGCCTTTCATCATTCCACTCACAGGCTGCAACCAGATCTACATTTGGAATCTTTCTGTAAATATCCGCATGAACTGAACCCATCTGCCCCATACCGATAACTGCTACTTTTACTGACATAATTTATATCCTCCTTTTATTTATACACAGTATATATTTATCCCTTTACCGCACCGCCTGCCAGACCTTTGGCAAACGATTTTTGAATAATAAATCCAAATAATAACATTGGAACCATAATAATTGTTCCTGCTGCTGTAAGCGGCCCCCACTGTGTTCCCTGGAACGTCATAAAGCTTGTCACCGTAACCGGAAGCGTCTGACTTGATTTATTGGAAAGTACAAGGGCTATCAGGAACTCATTCCAGCAGGTAATAATACAATAGATTGCTGTTGCCGCGATTGCCCCCCTCACCAGCGGAAGCACAATATTCCAGAATACTCGGAACTCACTGCATCCGTCCACTCTGGCAGCCTCCCGAAGTTCTACTGGAAGCTCTCTGAAATATACCGGCATAAGCCATACTACAATGGGAATGCACATCAGAGTATACATGATAATAATAGGGAGCTTCTCTCCCAGAATCCCTGCTCTGCTGAAAATAATATACAGGGGCAGAAGGGACATAATCGGGGGAGCGATCCTTGCACTTAAGAAAAAGAAGGACAGCTTCTTTGGATCCTTAAGCTTAAGCATAGCAATGGAATATGCGCACGGAACACCCAGTACAATTCCGATTGCCGTAGGGATTACCGCACAGATAATACTGTTTTTCATGTAATTAAAAAAATTAGCCTTGTTAAATACCGTTATATAATTTTCCATTGTCGGGGTAAATATTATTTTCGGCGGCATGGCAAACGCGTCAATATAGTTTTTAAAGGATGTTGACACAAGCCATATAAGAGGCGACATAAAAAACATAAGTATCAAAGCCAGAACAAGCCAGAACAAAATTCTGCGGACTGTCCTTTTTATGACTCTTTTTCGATGTAAATCAACTGCTTCTCTCGTCATATCCGCACCTCCTACAAATTATTTGTTCTCTGCAGCAGCTTGCTTAAAACAACCGTTACCACCATTGTAAATATAAATGAAATGGTTGTCGCATAACCAATTCGATAGAAATTAAATCCTACGACATAGGAATACATGTTCATTGTCTCTGTGGCGCTTCCCGGCCCGCCCTTTGTCATAACAAAGATCGCGTCAAAGATCTTAAGAGCGTCAATTGCACGGATCATCATGGCCATATAAATTGTCGGCTTAATCATAGGAATCTTTACCCGTGTGATAATCTGCAGCTCATTGGCTCCCTCAACCTTCGCAGCCTCAACTGCATCCTCCGAAAGACCGTCAAGGCTGGCCATAATCAGAAGAATCATAAATGGTGTCCACTGCCACATATCTACAATGATAAGCGCCCACAAAGCGCCTGTGGTAGAACCTAGCATATCCAGCTTATGGTGAAAAACAAGCTGATACATATAGCTGACGATTCCCGCATTTGGGTCGAAAAAGGCTCTCCAGATAAGTCCTGACACAACCGGCGTCATAAACATGGGAACAATAATCAGTGCTCTTACTATACCTTTAAACCTAAATTTTCTATCTAGAAATGCAGAAATTGCTATACCCAGAATTGTCTCCACTGCCAGCGCTCCCGCCAGAAATTTCAGCGATACCGCAACAGAGTTCAGCGCCCTGCTGTCTGAAAAAAAGGTTTTATAGTTTTTAATTCCTGCCCATACAAACTTTCCGCCGTTCTCCAGCAGATTTACATCATTAAAGCTGATATAAATCGAGAAGAGGAAGGGTACTATCATAATCACGATCATTGTCACCAGAGCGGGAAGCGCAAATGCACGGGCGGCCATTCTGTTTTTATTCTTCATATTTTTTTCTCCGTATTACAGAACGGTACCTGTAACCGCTTGAGGCTGCAGATACCGTCCTTTTGCAACATTTACTTCAAAACATTACTATTTACATCATCGTTTACTTCTTTCAATATTGCAGGTATGTTATCGCTCTCCACAAGACACTTTGATAATGCAGTTCCTACTTTGTTGATAATCTCGTTTGCTTCAGTATTGGTCGGAACATATAACGGATTTGCCACTTCTAATGCCTTTACCATATCGTTGCCGAATGCAGCATATTTATCCTGGAATGCATCGGACTCGATTGCCTTCAGTGAGCTTACGCCGCAGTGAGGCTCAACATCCATCATCTTCTCCTGCGTCGCTGCATTGGTTGCCCAGCTTCCAAAAAGAAATGCTGCTTCCTTCTGCTTGTCCTCAATTACATTATTGATATAGAATCCATGAGTTGCCAGCGCTGCCGGCCCTCCTTCTTCATTCTCAACTGCCGCCGGAACCGGAGCATATCCAACCTTCCCTACAATCTCCGACTCATTGGGGTCTTCACAGTAAGCGCCGTTAACCGTTGCATCAATTGTCATTGCTGCCCCGCCCTGCTGGAATAACAGGCGGTTTTCCTGCCATCCGAAGTTGGTATATCCTTCCGGGCCATAATCATTTAACAGACGGCAAAACGCCTCTGTTCCTTCAATTGCTGCATCCGTATTCAGATCCAGCTTTCCGTCCTTGTCAAAGTAATGTCCGCCGTATCCCCAAAGGAACGCGCCCCATGTATACACAACATGAATACCCTGCTGGCCTCTAAGGGTAATACCTGCAACCTCGCCGTTTGTCTTTTCATAGACAGTTTTTGCACATTCTTCCAGCTCTTCCATTGTTGTCGGCGCCTTCAGTTTATACTCGTCAAAGAGATCCTTTCTGTACATCAGGAAGGTACTTTCTCCGTATACCGGGAACCCGTATACCTTTCCGTCAGACTCCATCATGTTCTCATATGCTTCTACGAAATCGGCCTTGTCATACCATTTATTCAGCTCGTCGTTTGCAATATAATCATCCAGACATGCAATGTAGTCATTATCTACATACCCCTGCAGAGATAACGCATCGTTCATAACCATATCATAATCCTGGCTCTTCTGGCTGAAGCTTAACAAAACCTTCTGAGGAAGCTCTTCGTAAGGAATAATTTCCAAATTTACCGTAATGCCTGTCTCCTCCTCAAATTCATTTACCATCTTCTCATAGGCATTACTTGAAGCGTGCCCCTCGCATAGCACATTAATCTCAACACCTTCATATGGCTTGTCGCCTGAGCCGCCCTCCGATGTGCTTCCGGACGATTCTCCTGATGAGCTACAGCCTGCGATTAAACCGCTAACCATGACGCCAGCAAGTAAAATTGACAGTAGTTTCTTCTTCATACCTTTTATTCCTCCTTTTTCGTACATAATTCACTTATTGCATCAATAAAACGCTTTGTAATTTCTAGGGGTCTTGTAATCGCACCTCCGACTACAACTGCAAATGCCCCGCTTTTCAATACCGCTGCTGCCTGCTCCGGCGTGTGTATCCTTCCCTCTCCCACCAGCGGAATCGCCAGATCCTTTGATAACCTTCTTACTATTTCTAAGTCCGGTCCTTCTAAATGAGGAGAATACTCTGTATAACCGCTCAATGTAGAACTTACCATATCGACTCCGGCTTTTTGTGCATTCATACCTTCTTCATATGTAGATATGTCTGCCATAAGAATGCTATCCGGATACTTTTTCTTTATCTGAGTAATAAATTCGTTTACAGTAAGGCTGTCGCCCCTTTTTCTTAGAGTGCAGTCCAAAGCAATAACATCGGCTCCGGCCTCTACCAGCTCATCGATCTCCTTCATTGTGGGCGTTATATACGCCTCATATCCATCATAATGAATTTTCACCAATCCTATCACCGGCAGTCCAGTCTCCTCCTTTATTGCTATTACATCGCGGATACTGCTTGTACGAATAGCGACAGCTCCTGCTTCCTTTGCCGCCCTTGCCATTAAATACATAATGGATTCTTCCTCTACATACAGAGGTTCTCCTGGAAGAGCCTGACAAGAAACAATTAATTTCCCTTCCATCTTCTGGAATAGTTCTGATTTCGTCATGTTTATCCTCAACTTTTTTGTCAGACTTTGCTCACTTCTTAAACTAAAATCATCAAATTATACGGCCGTTATTTTTCGACATTTCTTAGTTTCAATTATTATAGTTTTATTTTTCTGATTTTTCAATAATATTGAAGTCTTCTGAATATGTTTTCAAAATACATTTTAAAAATTCACTTTTTTTGAAAGTACTTTTAATTTTCATGAAATATTAGCATTCCTTTTTAGATTAGTTTATAGTTTAATAGAAATAAAAAATATAAAAAAGGAGTGGACAGTATGCCTCAATCGCAAAATATAATACTGAAAGAAATCGAAGATATCTATGATAACCTGACACCTGTTGAAAAAAACATTGCCGATTATTTTCTGAAGACCAAAAATATTACTGACTTTTCTGCAAAGGCTATCGCCGACTTCCTTTATGTATCTGAGGCCTCTTTGACTCGTTTTGCAAAAAAATGCGGTTACAAGGGGTTCCGGGAATTTATATACAGCCTTAAAATAAGTACAAACGCATCTGCAGATAACGTAAATGAAATTATCCAGAAAGTAACCTCCTCCTATAAGCATATTTTAGATAAAAACCTGCATCTTATTAACGAAACTCAGATGGAAACACTGGCGTTTTCCATTTCCAAAAGCAAGCGTATTCTAATTTATGGTATGGGCATCTCCGGAATTGTGGCACAGGAATTTAAGCTTCGGCTGATGCGTCTCGGTATTCTGGTAGACGCTGTAACCGATGCGCATCTGATGAAGGTTTCTTCCGCCCTCGTCGATGAGAATCATCTGATTATTGCACTTTCCATCAGCGGAAAAACAAAAGAGCTTCTCAATGGGATAAAAATTGCCAAAGAACACGGGGCCTATGTGGTACTGCTGACTGCCGCCAAAGGCTCCGAACTGCTGAACAGCTGCTGTGATGAGATTATCCCTGTGGCTGCTCCGAAAAACTTTACCACCGGAACCCTAATCTCCCCCCAGTTTCCTCTTCTTATTATGCTTGATATTTTTTATTCGTATTATCTGCAGACGGACTATGCCGCAAGATTTTCAATCTATTCGGAAACTCTGTCTGCGCTGAATATTGATAACCTTGCAGAATGATGCAACGATAAATGGAAGCCCGAAAAAATACAAATGAAAGGAATAATGTATATGAAATTTTTAAGCATTGACATCGGCGGGACCTCCGCCAAAACAGGAATCCTTGATGAGAATGGACATATTTTAACCAAGACCTCTTACAGTGTATGTTTTGACAATTACCAGACGCCCATTCTGGAGACTGCCTTAAAGGAAACAGACCGTTTTTTGTCTCAGTGCTCCCTGATTCCTTCCAACCTCTCAGGAATCGGAATCTCTGCCACCGGACAGATCGACGCCCATTCTGGTACAGTGATCGGTTCCGCAGGACATATTAAAAACTGGATTGGCTCTCCCCTGAAAGAAGCTTTCCGCGAGAAATACCGGCTTCCTGTATCTGTTATAAACGATGCCAACAGCGCCGCAATTGCAGAACAGTGGATCGGCGCTGCAAAAGGATACAAAAATGCCATTGTTATTACCATAGGTACCGGTATTGGAGGCGGGGTTATAGTAAATTCATCTATCCTTGAAGGACGCTTTGGTATTGCCGGGGAGCTGGGGCATTTTTCCATTGACCGAAACGGGATTCCCTGTACCTGTGGAAACAGAGGATGTTTCGAACGTTATGCCTCTACCACTGCGCTGGCTGGGATGGTAAAGGAGCAGTATGGCTGCCTGAACGGACAGGAAATTTTCCAGAAGCTAAAGGAAGGAGATCCTGTCATCAAAAAAATTGTCGATACCTGGATTTCCGGCATTTCCGACGGTCTGGTAAGCCTCACTCATATATTTAATCCGGAAATTATTCTGCTTGGCGGAGGCGTCAGCGCACAAAAAGAACTGTTTATTAACAAGGTGAGGGAAAACGTTCTGAAACGAGTAATGCCGCGCTTCGCCGACGGACTGATCATTGATGCGGCGGCGCTCTCAAATGACGCCGGGATGATTGGGGCGATAAAGCCATTGAAACAATTGGGGACGTAGTAAAATTAATTTTACTACGTCCCAGATTAAAAATACCCTGTCCCTTTTTATTACTTCACCTGAATTCCATCCTTCACAACCATCTTTACCTCCAGGTCCTCATCGAGCAGTACAACATTTCCTTTCTTTCCCTTCGTTATGGAACCATACCTATCATATATTCCTAACGCCTTCGCCGGGTTCATGGAAGCACATGCAACTGCTGTCTCAAGCGGAACGCCCATTTCCTTCACAGCAGTTTTCATACAATCCATCAGATTTGTGGCAGACCCTGCAAGCGCGCCGTTTGATGCAAGCGTCGCCCGTTTTCCTTTCACATCTACGTCCAGACCTCCAAGGGAATATCTTCCGTCGGACATTCCCGTGGCCCGCATACTGTCGCTTATAAGTATGATACGCTCCGCTCCCATCATCTTAAAAGCAGCGCGCACGGCAGCAGAGTGAATATGCACCCCGTCGCAGATCATCTCTGCATTTACATGGGCAGAATCTGATACCGCTCCCACAACCCCCGGAGCGCGGTGTGTAAATGCCGGCATAGCATTATAGAGATGTACGGCATGACATGCTCCGGCATCAAAAGCCGCCTTCGCCGTATCGTAGTCCGCATTTGTATGCGCAAGTGAAATACGAACCTTATCCTTCATGTTTTGAATGAATTGTAGTGCATTATCATTTCTTTCAGGCGCTACCGCTACAAATTTAACCAGCCCTTCCGAAGCATGTAAGAATTCCTCACAAATGTCCTCATCACAGAAAATAATATTGCGCTCATCCTGAGCGCCCTTTTTTTCCTCACTGATAAAGGGACCCTCCATATTAATCCCAACCAAATCCGCGCCGTTATGAGCTTCTCTTTTATATTCTGCCGCAACTGCCAAAATCCGTGTAAGCTCTTCTGTGGGAAGCGTCATTGTGGCAGGCGCCATCGCCGTTACTCCAACGGACGCCTCATATGCTGCGATTTCCTCGAGGGCCTTCTTCGTCCCGTCGCAGAAGTCATAGCCCATACAGCCGTGAAAATGAAGGTCAATCAGTCCCGGAACTGCATAACAGCCGCCGCCGTCAATCTCCTCTTCCGCCTCCTCCTTTTCCTCTGCAAATATACCGTCTTTAATAATAATCTCGCCCTCTGTAAAACATTTTTCCTCGCCATAGACCTTTACGTTTCTGATAACCATCTCTTATCCTCCTCACATTCCTGGCATTCTTTACCAGATATTATAATATATCCCGGCACACGCCGCAATCCCATTCCGTCTGCAGGCGGTTCTTCAATGGATAATATTTTTATTGAAATTCCTGTGTTTACTGCTATACTTATTATTAACAATGGAATATTTATAATACAGCAAAGAAAGGAAATGCGTATGAGAATCTGCAAAGCAAAAGATTACAAAGATCTAAGCAGAAAGGCGGCAAATATAATTTCTGCACAAATGATTATGAAACCCGATTGTGTGCTCGGGCTGGCAACTGGTTCTTCGCCGGTGGGAACTTATGAGCAGTTAATTGACTGGTATAAAAAGGGAGATTTGGACTTTTCCTCTGTAACAAGCGTTAATCTGGATGAGTATAGAGGTCTGTCTCCGGAAAATGATCAAAGCTATCGTTATTTTATGAATACCAACCTGTTTGACCATGTAAATATTGATAAGGCACATACCTTTGTTCCAAATGGACTTGAGCCGGATTCCGAAAAGGCCTGCCGTGATTACGATACCGTCATTGAAAGTGCAGGGGGCATTGATCTGCAGCTCCTTGGCCTTGGACACAATGGACACATTGGGTTCAATGAGCCTTCTGATACATTTTCCAAAGGCACCAACTGCGTTGATCTGACAGAAAGCACAATTGAAGCAAATAAACGCTTCTTTGAATCCGAATCAGATGTGCCGCGTCAGGCATATACTATGGGAATTGGAAGTATTATGAAGGCAAAGAAGATTCTTGTTGTTGTGAGCGGGAAGGATAAAGCCGGAATCCTTAAGGAAGTGGTATGCGGGCCGATTACTCCGGAAGTTCCGGCATCTGTACTTCAGCTCCACTCCGATGTAACAATTGTTGCTGATGAGGACGCGCTGTCAGAAATGTAAAATCCGGGACAGGGTATTTTCAATTGGGGACGTAGTAAAATTAATTTTACTACGTCCCCAATTGAAAATACCCTGTCCCTTTTTGCTCTATCCCAGGTAAACCACATCTTCTTCTGGCGGACTTGCCAGCTCATAATTTATAAGATATAATACCGGCTGTTCATTGCCGGAAGCAGAAACATATTCAAATTCAAAGCGTGCGCGGATATGCACCCATTTTCTCAAAGGAATATCCTGTTTATCCTTCATCTTGCAGGGATAACCATAATAGCGAACATCATCCGCACAGCAGGTCATAATTTTCCGAACCGGAACAAACATATCGTCCTTCATCCCTTTTGGATGAAAGGCCTGTGCAGTAAATTCGATTTCTTTGTGGAGATACAGCTCCGGGTGATCATATGCATCCACATACCAGATACCAAAATCCCTATCCTCCACTACAATCCTGTCTCCCTTTATATTGTACGGCAGATCCTCGGCGGTAGGCTGAATAATTTTTCCATCTGTCCCTTCAAATATAAGCTGAGCCATGGGGTTCTGTACCTTCAGCGCCCGACGGAAGCCAGACCGGTCTGTCCCTTCCGGACATCGGTTTATAACAATCAGCTCTGATTCTGTAAGCTGCTCCATCAGAACATTCCGCATATTTTTCAGGTATATGTCCAGTGTTGTGCCATTTACAGTAGAATACACGCCTTGAAGCTGCCAGGTACGAGGATACTTTATGGTCAGAAGATCTTCAAGCTTCCACATACCGTTATATTCAATTACGATCTGGGACGGACGGTAATTTTTCTCACAGTTTTTAAAAAATTCTGCATTTAGCTGCTCGGGTTCCTCTATATTTAAAACGGCCATTTCCTTTGAATGAAGGAATTCTGCCGAATATTCCTCCTCTCCTTCCTCACAGAGAAGTAAAAGCGTAAGTCCTGGCTCTATCCAGTCCTGCTCCATCAGTGTTTCTTTTACAAGTGTCGTTTTCCCACTGTCCAAAAATCCGGTCACTACAAATACCGGCGTCGGCGCCTGTCCAAACATCATATAGTCCCTCTTTCTGAAAATGCCTTCTATATATGAAATAATTTCAAAAGTTCCTCTTCTTTTAAATCTGTCCCAATTACGCACAGAAGGCCTGTATAGTCAGCCTGACTGTTTCGGATCTCGTGCTCCTCCGGCACAAGGTCAAACTGCTTCCATGTTCCGTCTTCCATAGCAATAATACCCTTAGCTCGCAAAATTGTACCGTAAGCTTCTGTCTCTGATAAAGCCTTTACAATATAATCCAGCTCTTCTTCTGTATACTTATGTGCTGTTTCTTTTCCCCAGCTTGTAAATACTTCGTCTGCATGATGGTGATGCTGTTCATGATGATGGCCGTGTCCGCAGCAACCGCCTTCCCCGTGATGATGGTGATGATCATGGCCGTGTTCATGACATTCTTCATGTCCATGATGGGTTTCCAGCAATTCTCCGATTTCGGTGCGGCGTTCAAGAGCGTGCATAACCGCTTCCTTTCCCAATTCCTCCCATTGCGTGGAGATAATTGCCGCCTTAGCATTTTCCTTCCTCAGCATCTGCACGCACTCCTCAATCTTTTCGTCCGTCATCATCTGCGTACGGCTGACAACAATTGCAGACGCATGTTTTACCTGATCCTCAAAAAACTCTCCGAAATTCTTAAGATACATCCCGGCCTTTTTCCCGTCAACAACTGTAATCCTTCCTGCAATCTCAATATCCGCGTCTTTTTTCACATCCTCTACCGCCCTTGACACATCAGACAGCTTTCCAACGCCTGAAGGTTCAATCAGCACACGGTCAGGATGATATTCTGCAATCACCTTCTGAAGAGCCTTACTAAAATCTCCCACCAGGGTACAGCAGATACAGCCGGAATTCATCTCTGTAATCTCAATTCCCGCATCCTTTAAAAATCCGCCGTCAATGCCGATTTCTCCAAATTCGTTCTCTATCAGCACCAGCTTTTCTCCTGTAAATACTTCATGAATAAGCTTCTTGATAAATGTAGTCTTTCCTGCTCCAAGAAAACCAGAAATAATGTCTACCTTTGTCATGTTAAATGCTCCCTTCTTTACTGTTTTTTATTGTTAGTCAGAATTCCTGCATGCATCTGAAACGATTACCACAGCTCAGCCAGACCAAGCTCCCTTAAAAATTCATTATGCTTTTCTTTTGCATGAAAAATATCCTTCTCAATATTATCTAATTCCCTTTTTACATCTTCTAAGTTAATAATTTCTTCCTCGTCCGCCGTATTAATATAGCGGGAGATATTTAAATTAAAACCATTCTCCATAATTTCCTGCATGGAAACGCGCCGCGAGTACTTTTTATCATCCTCTTTACGAAATTGATAAGTCTCAACAATCCTGTCTATATGTTCCGGAAGGAGAACATTTTGTCGTTTGCCTTTCTCGTAATACCCGCTTGCATTAATAAACAACACGTCATCTGATTTTCTGCACTTTTTAAGTACAAGGATACAAACTGGTATTCCAGTAGAAAAGAATAGGTTTGCAGGTAACCCTATAATCGTATCAATACTGCCGTCTTTCAGTAATTTCGTTCTGATTCTTTCTTCTACGCCGCCGCGGAACAAAACGCCATGAGGCAGTATAATTGCCATTGTTCCATCATCGCTTAAGAAGTGGAAGCCGTGCAGCAGAAAAGCAAAATCCGCCGCGGACTTTGGCGCAAGCCCATAGTTTTTAAAACGAAAATCTTCCGCAAGCGTATCGTCCGGTTCCCATCGATAGCTAAACGGGGGATTGGCTACGACTGCATCAAATTTTAACTTTTTAGCCGGATTCATCTCGCTCAGTATGGGCCAGTCATTTGTCAGCGAGTCACCGTGGAAAATCCGAAATTCAGAATCTTTAAAGCCATGCAGCAGCATATTCATACGGGCAAGGTTATACGTTGTAATGTTTTTTTCCTGCCCATAGATCTGACCGATACCATTTGGCTCCAGTTGCTTTTTAACATTAATAAGCAGTGAGCCGGAGCCGCAGGCAAAGTCTAAAAGATTGTTGATAAAAGGCTTTTTACCATTTGGGGGATCCTGACTGTCCAGTATTACAATGCGGGAAAGGATCGTGGATATTTGCTGCGGCGTATAAAATTCCCCGGCCTTTTTTCCCGATCCGGCGGCAAACTGCTCTATTAAATATTCATAAGCATTCCCCAGAAGATCCGTTTCATTTGTAAAAGCAGCAAGCCCTTCCGCAATTTGCGTTATGATTGAACAGAGCATGGCATTGCGTGCTTCATAGTTTTTCCCAAGCTTTTCAGAGTCAAGATTGACCTCGGAAAACAGCCCGCGGAAAGTACTGTCAAAGGATTCATTTTCAATAAATTTAAAGCCCTTTTGTAAAATTCTTAAAAGCTCTCTACTTTGTGTTCTTGCTAATTCATATATATTGCTCCATAAATAGTAAGGCTTTATAACAAAGTGAATCTTTTTCCGCATTTGTCTTTCAAACATACTTACCTGATCTAAATTTTGAATATACCAAATTCCAAGGGGAGTTACTTTCCCTCTTTCAAGCAAATCAAATAAAATTTCATATTCATCAATCTGTGTCTGCCGCGCTTTTTGAATAATTTTTTTATCTGTTTCATTTTCTTTTACCGGAAGTTGATCTACAGGCAACGCCTCGAAATAATCAATTACCTGTTGTTTCAGCTCCTTTACTGTTTCACTATACGCTTTAGCGGCGGCTTCTATAGCCTTTTCACAATTCGTATAGTCTCTTCCCAGCTCTTTTTTTGCGGCGGTTTCATAATTATCAGAAAGATAACGCAGGAAAAGAAATGACAGCATATAATCGCGGAAGTCATCCGCATTCATTGCTCCACGAAGTTTATCGGCAATCCCCCAAAGCGTTTTTCCTAATTCTTTTTGCTGTGTGTCATTCATAGTTTACCTCTATTCTTCTGAAAATAAGTCATTATTAAATTTATAATTTTCCATAAACCCATTCAATATCTTTTTGAAAATTTCCTTATTGTCGTCAACCATTTCAACAGGATTAAATATCGAATGATTTCCATGACTCAGTAAATTTACCATTCGTGCATAGATGACTCCGTCTAAATCATCTTCCTCTCGTTTTATACAAGCGGAAAAATTATCAAATCCGTGAAATGCTGCTGTTTTCTCAAGAATATTCCTCAAAATATTAAAGTGATAGGTGTAAATCTTCCCGCTGTCTGCAGCCCTTTTTAATTCCTTTAATAAAGCAATATGGTGGAAAAACGGAGTATCTCCCGTATTTTTTACTATATATCTGCCTGTTTCCTTATTAAAGCTTAAAAACCGGCATGCCGTATTTTCTCTTCTCAGCTCATTATACATCACATTAAAAAACAACGTATGGTGGGTAGAAATAACCGCTTTGAGCCGGCAGTCCTTCAGCAGTCCTGCCAGCTGGCATGCCACCGCTACAACATTGTTATCGTCCAGAGAGGAGACAGGATCATCTATGTAAATATATTTGACCCATGCGTAGGACAGAGCCTCAAGCTTCACCAGCTGCACAATGGCAAGGAAGAAACACCAGATAAACAAATTTTCTTCACCACGGGAGATTTTAATTCCAGCAACAGTCTCTGTCCTTCCTCTATTTTCAATTTCCCGCGAAAAACTGACATATCCCTCTTCATAATTAATCGTAAAATCAAAATCAGCATGAACCCGCAGGAATTCCCGTATACGAGTTTCCATTTCAAGGTCTCTTAAGCCATCAAAAAAACGAGAACTTGTATTAAAACGCAGATACCTGTCCGTATCGAATTCCAAATCATTGTTCCAGGTAAAAAGATCCTCTGTAAAGGCATTATAATACAGTGTATCTCGTGTTCTTTCCTCGCTGCCGCGGACTTTTCTTTTGCCCAAATCTTTAAATTCTCCTGAAAGCCTGGTTTTCCCTGTGCCGTTATAAGCAAAAAGGAGAAAATAATTTTTTGTGTCAAGCGTATCTCCCGTACCAAGTGTATCACGGATGTTTCGTGCCAATCCTTTCAAATTTGTAAACCTTTTTGTACTCATCGGCTCACCTCCTCGATTGAGGGGAAAAGTCCTTGCATGAGACCCTTTTTGTATTGTTTTAAGGCCTCAATTTTTTTTGTCTGTGCAGAAAGCAATTCCTCAGCAGAACAAAAAAAGTCCGCAATCTTCTGCTGTTCATTGATTTGAGGCAGCGCTATCCTAAAACTGCTCAAAACCTCTTTCGTAATCGTTTTAATCGTCCCCCCGGGTGCTCTTTTCTTCTCTGCCTCAAATAATAACTGCAGCGAGTAAGCAATAAACCTTTTATCAATGTCAATATAAAATTTTTCAAATAAAAGCAGTGTCCTGTCAATGTATGCGTCAAATTGAGTGATTGCAACGCGCCCGATTGAACCCTGAATTGTAACAATAACAGTCCCGGCAGGGATAAAAACGCTTTGTTTTTTTGCCAGCTCGCTGATCTTATTTTTGGTGTCTTCTTTTACTTTCATATTGTCCCCGACATCAAACACCTGAATAAAAGGCATCCCCTTTTTTTCATCATACCACTTATCTAAGCCATACGGCTGGGGAAAGCTTCCTCTTCTAAAATTGGCGAGTTCTGATAGTGTGACACTTTTCCAGTCAATATCGTGTCTAAACTCCGGAAATCTCCACTCCGGAACATTTGTCCCCTCAGCAGGGAAGAGCTTTTGCATGAACCCCTTTTTGTAGTCTTTCAGCGCCGACAGCTTTTTCTCTTCTGCAATAATTAAATCATCAAGTACTGCTAAGCAGTCAGCGATTCTTAGCTGCTCTGCTGGCTCAGGCAAAGCAACCGGCATATTCCATAAGTGTTTTGGATTAACACTTAACGCTCCATGGGCACGGGATCCGGCCTCAATATATTTTCGCAGCCATGCTCCATGATAGTTATTTTGAAAAAGCTGGTTGAAAAATCCAGGGTCGCATTGTTTGGCAGTAATTCGGAAGCATGTGAAAATACTATTTGGCAAAGCGGCTTCTTCGTAGTCTGTCAGCATAGAAATATAGCCTTCTGGAAATAATTTTGTTGCGCTTTTGTTATAAGCGAAATCATTTTTTTTAATCACATAGTAGTGTTTGTAGGCATTACCGGCGATTTCTCTTCCAAATTTCTCTATCTGAGGCACAAGACCTATGCCTGAGGTAACACTCATAAGCATATATTTGTTTGATCCGGCACGCTTTTTTATAGGAACGCTTAGTTCCCCTAATTTATAAACATTCCATTCTGGCTTATCTTTAAATTGGCAGAACCTTAACTTAGGAACAATCGTTTTACTTTTCTCATTCATACGCTTTTAACCCCACAATTTCCTGTCCTCCGGCTAATTTTTTGAGTAATGGTATCAGATCATCCATAAGTTCTAATTCCTTCCTGGTTCTGTCCCGCCAGCTGAGATCCAGCGGCTCTAATAAATCACCTAGCTTTTCTCCGTCAAAAATCTTTCTTTCCATAATAGCATCAACAAACGCCTGTAAAAATTCTGTCTCAATTCCATGCTTCCTGGAGAGCGCAGCAAGTTCATTTACTGACTTTTCGGTTTTGAACTTTTTATAACCCTCCATTACTTCCTGCTCCGTAAGCCCCCTGTTACCCTCGAAGGTTTTTATATATTTATCCAGCTCTTCGATATATTCCTCAATATCCCTGCGTTCTTCCATCAAATTAGAGGTTGACGCAATGAGGGCTGCCAGTTCTTTTTTCGTCATCTTTTCTTTCTTTGGAACATCGGGCTGCGTATATTTCGAAAGAAGTGACATGATATAGTCATAATCAATAATGGCCGAGGAAAACAGAACAAACTCAAAATCAATCTGTTCTGCTTCGGGAACCTGGTTCGAAGTATTTTTGTCCTGCTGCTCCCTTAATCTTTCGGCTGTTTCAAGATAACCCCCCTGGAACGCCCGCAAAGTGTCCGCAGGCAGCATCCCGGCAATGACAGCCGTCTGTTCTTCTTTTATTTCAGTATATTGATCAAGCTGTGTTTTCAGGCGCTGCACTTCTTTAAACTTATTAATAAATTCCCCGCGGGCAGTATCTCCCTTAAGATTACTCACCTCCTCAGGCTTACACGGAAGGCCTTGTGATTCCATAAATCTCTCAAGCGCTGCCACGGCTTTATTGAGTTTCTCAATCATAATGGAGGCCGGCTCTACAAGCCAGATTTCTTTTACCTTTTCAGCGTTTTCCTTGCCGGAAAAAAGCTCAATCGCATTATCAACCTCTTTTTCCTGCCCTCTGAAGTCAATAATATTTCCATAAGGTTTTGTAGTATTCAGCACGCGGTTGGTTCTTGAAAAAGCCTGGATCAAACCATGCTGTCTTAGGTTCTTATCTACATACAATGTGTTTACATACTTAGAATCAAAACCAGTTAACAGCATATCAACAACGATAACAATATCTATTTTATTTTCACGGGGATAATCGGTATTGCTATATTGTTGATCTTTGATTCGTTTCTGTATATCCTGATAATATAAATCAAATTCATTTATACTGTGGCTTGTACCATATTTCTCATTATAATTTTTTATAATCGCTTTCAGCGCCGCCTTTTTTTTGCCGGGATTTTCCTGGTTATCAGCCTTTTCCTGCTCAAGGTCTTCCTGAAGCTGTTTTACATCCTTATTCCCCTCTGCCGGCGGAGAAAAAACACAGGCAATGTTAAGAGAAATAAAATTTTCTTGTTCTTTTTTTATTTTTTCCTGCAGTACCTTAAACAATTCAAAATATTCAATTGCGTCATTAATGGACGCCGTAGCAAAAATGGCATTATAGCGCCGGTTATAAGTGGAAGCATCATGTTTTGAAATAATTGCTTCAACAATTTTCTTCTTGCTGGATATAGCGTTTGCTTTAGCCGCCTTTTGCCAATCGTCAGGTTTAAAATAATCGATATGAAAACGTAATACATTACCATCTTCAATTGCATTGGTAATCGTATAGGAGTGAAGCTCCTGTTGGAAAACATCCTTTGTTGTTCTGTAGGATCCTATGATACCGTCTATTTGTTTATAAGTGGAATTCTCCTCAAAAATTGGTGTTCCTGTAAATCCAAAAAGCTGTGCCTTCGGAAAGAAATTCTTGATTGCATCATGGTTCTCTCCAAATTGAGATCGGTGACATTCGTCAAAAATAATAACAATCCTCTTGTTTTGGAGTTTTGCCAGTCTTTCTTTAAAAGTCAGCTGTCCCCTTCTTTTTTTCTCCTGATTTCTTTTGCTGCCCTCATCCAAAGCCAGTCCTAATTTTTGAATAGTAGTAACAATGACTTTATCTTTATAATCATCTGATGTAAGGCGTCTGACCAGGTTTTCCGTATTGGTATTTTCCTCCACGCATCCTTCCTGAAACTTGTTAAACTCCAGCCGTGTCTGCCGATCCAAATCCTTTCTGTCCACAACAAATAAACACTTCTCAATTTCAGGATTATCTTTCAAAAGCGTTGATGCTTTAAATGACGTAAGAGTCTTCCCACTTCCAGTAGTATGCCAAATATATCCGTTTCCTCTGTTTTCATCAATACAATCTATAATGGCTTTAACTGCATAAATTTGATATGGACGCATAATCAACAGCTTTTGTTCACTTGCTGCAAGCACCATATATCTGCTTATCAATTCCCCAAGGGCGTATTTACGCAAAAAGCCTGCAGTAAAATCATAAAGATTGGATATCTTTTTATTATCTCTGTCGGCAAATTCATATATAGGCAAAAACCTTTCATCTGCATGAAAGCAGAAATGTTTTGTATGATTATTCGCAAAATAATAGGTTCTGGTCTCGTTACTTACAATAAAAAGCTGCATAAAGCAAAGCAATGAATTTGTGTAGCCGTTTTCAGGATCATTTTTGTAATTAACAATTTGCTCCATAGCTTTTTTCGGTGTGATTTGCAAAGTTTTTAGCTGAATTTGAACAACAGGAATACCATTGATAAGAATAATCACATCATAGCGGTGATTACTGTTTTCTGAATAAATCCTCAGCTGATGGATGATTTCAAATTCGTTTTTACACCAATCTTTTGTATTTATAAGCGTATATTGCAGCGGTGTGTCATCATCACGTTGAAAAGTGTTCATCTCACGCAGGGCTTTGGCGGCAGCATATACATCGGAGGTTATAATACTGTCCCGCAGACGTGTAAATTCAGAATTACTCAGCCTGACACGGTTCAATCTCTCAAAATGCTCTCTGAAATTAACTTCAAGGGAAGCTTTATCTCGAATATCTTCACGATATTTGTATTTTAAATCCTGCAGCTTTTTAATAAGGCTTATTTCAATTTCCTTTTCGGATTTCATAGAATACTCCTTATCTCTATATTTTTCCATTTTATATTATGTCATAAGCAGCCGCATTTCGCAAGAGACTGCCGGCAAAGAAAATAGAAACAGGCAAAACCGTCTCCTTGCGATAATGCCTGCTTATATCTGTTCCATATTACCGAATTACTGATTTCCCGTTCTACTCCTCCGGTACTACAATCAGATCCTTTGTGAAGTGATTAAGTACTTCGCACCCATCCTCTGTTACAATAACAAGATCTTCGATACGAACGCCGATACCTTCCTCCGGAAGATAAATGCCAGGTTCTACAGAAAAGCACTGTCCTGCCTGAATAATGTCCTCATTCACAGAAGACACGTCGCCGAACTCATGATCCTCAAGACCAATGGAATGACCTGTTCTATGTGTAAAATATTGTCCATAACCCTTTTGCTCAATATAATTTCTTGCCGCAAGATCAACATCACACATTCTGTTTCCCGGCCTTGCCGCTTCAATGCCCCGTCTGTTCGCCTCTGCTACAATATCATATATCTCTCTTGCGCGATCAGAAACCTCTCCGATAAATACCGTTCTCGTCATATCTGATGCATAATCATCCTTGAAAGCTCCGATATCAAGAACTACACAGTCGCCGCGCTTTCCTTTGGAATCATCCGTTACGTGATGGGGGTCTGCCGCTCCCTTGGCGTAAGCTGTAATCGGAGCGAAAGCCACGTCCTCACAGCCAAGCTCCTTATATATCCCGCGTATCTTTGCATTCAGCTCATTCTCCGTAAGTCCCTTAGCCACCCAGGGAATCAGCCTCTCCATAGCAATGTCATTTAATCTCGAGGCCTCCCTCATCCGTTCTTTTTCTTTCTCATCCTTCACCATACGGATATAATCCACAATGGGAGAACTATTTACAAATCTGCTTCCTCCTCCCAGCTCCTGAAGGCGAAGCAGAAATCTTGCCGGCCATGTCTTGTCAATACCCATAACCTGATCCTTCTCCACAAATCTGCTGATGATTTCAACACCATCCTCTGTATCGTCATACCATACCAGCTCTACCCCAAGATCCTTCTCCTGCGGAAACAGCTTGTTGAGCACAAGCTTATGATTTCCGTTCACATTCAGATATAGAGCCAATAATCGTTCTCCCGGCAGAATCCGTTTGCCTGTCAGATAGAAAATTGCCACCGGATCCGATATAATCATCTGCGGTATCCCATGCTCTTCCATAGATTTTAGAACTCTTAAAACTTTTCCTTGATCCATTATTACCCCAGCCTTTCTTTTCTTTGTTCTCATTATAATCTTTCCCATATTAAAAGTCAACGAAACCAGTATTTCCGAATATCTGTCCCCTTCCGGCGTGCTTTGCCTTTATTGGTGATAAAAAAACATACAAAATGAACAATATTTTCTCATCTTTTTATTACATTTTTTGTAGTTTTCGCTGTTTTTCCCTATTTTTCGCCAGAATCCATCAATTTCTTATGAATTCATTAACTTTTTATGATATATTATTTTGTAGTAATTAATGAGATAGGAGGAATATATGAAGAGCCAAAAAATTAATGATACCTTCGCAAGAATGTATCGCAGTTCACAGTACCGCATCTGGTTATGGCTTCTGGGCTTCTTCACAATGCTGGCAGTACATATTGTCTACAAAGCAAAAAAAGGCAAAGACGCATTTGCCAAAATGAAGGAAGAGCTGCGGGGGCAGAAGGAAATGCAGAACCTGAAAGAACAATTTTATGAGGACGCTCTCGTTCAGGTTCGGAAGAAAAATGAATATTTCAAAAAAACAATGTCTGAAAGCGAAACGCAAAAACAGGCAAGAGCAATTGCCGATAAAAATTTTGAACAACTTTTAAATGACAAAACAAAAGAAAAGGCAGAGATGCAGAAGGTTCATGAAATCACCCTTGTTTCATGTTATTTTGAACTAATGCAGAATCCTGCATTTATGATTGCATCCTTTGTATTATCATTCCCGATGTATATTTTAATGCTGCTGTTTATGCGTCCAATCGCAAAATATGTTACAGAACGATTATTTCTGATGATATTCGTTCTTTTCGGGGTAACATGGCTTGTATTTACCATCCTTTATATTGCTCCGATGGATGCGGCAATGAATATTCTGGGGCAGACGGCCACACCAGAGCAAATTGCCAATTTTAATCACATTTACGGTCTGGATCAGCCGTACCTGACACAGCTTTTTGATACCTTTAAGAATCTTATAACCTTTGATCTGGGAAATGCATATCAAGGTAATGAACCTGTTATGACCGCAATTATGGCAAAATTCCCGATCACAATGCAGGTTACGTTTTCTTCTATGGTAGTTGCCCTTATTATAGCAGTTCCGGCGGGAATTATTTCGGCGATTAAGCCGTATTCTTCATTTGACTATATTGCAATGTTTATCGCGCTTTTAGGTTTGTCAATCCCGAACTTCTGGCTGGGACTTATGCTGATTCTGGAATTTTCCATCAATATGGGATGGGTTCCGGCAACCTTCCAACCCGGCAACTGGGTTACGCTTATCATGCCGGCAATCGTCGTCGGTACGGGTATGTCGGCGTCCATTGCCCGTATGACCCGGTCATCCATGCTTGAGGTCAAAAACTCTGATTATGTTCTGACGGCACGGGCGAAGGGTCTTGCAGAAAAGAAGGTTGTATTAAAGCATATTTTAGGAAACGCTCTGATCCCCATTGTGACAATGATCGGTATGTCCTTTGGAAACCTGATGGGCGGAGCCGCCGTAACAGAGAAGGTTTTCAATATTAACGGTATTGGCTCCTACATTGTAGACAAGCAGTTCATTCCGGATATTCCGGTTGTTCTGGCAGGTGTGGTCTACATCTCCTTTGTTGTTTCACTGATGAATCTGATCGTGGATATTCTGTATGCATTCATAGATCCGCGAATCAAATCAAAGATGAAAAATTATTAGAGAGGAGACACATTTAAAATGGCTAAAAACGCACAAACCAAAAACGAAAGCCTGTATTTAAAAAAGGTAAATAAAAGAAAACTAGGTGGCTCCCTTGAATTTACAACCTCCAGACTTGCTTTTCAGGTGACGGGAGTATTGGTACTGCTTCTTGTACTGTGGCAGATACTGCTTCCCCTTGTGAGAGGAAAAGAGATTTCTACAATCATAGGAATCATTACGGCCATTTACGTACTGGAGTTCCTTCTTCAATTTATAATTGTAAAAAGAATTGAGAAAGAGATTACAGGCTCAGCCGGCGAGATTTCCGGTGTTACCAGGAAAATGGGAATTTTACTTGTTCCCTTTGCTGTCACAGGTAATTTCCTCTTATTTATTGCCGGAGCGATGCTGTTAAAAAAGGAGAAAAATCTGGAGTATCAGCTTTCAGTATATTCTCTTTTAGTAAATATATTTGTAATTCTGATTTCTCTGTTTAATTTATTTAAGGATACAATTGTATACACTTTTTGGGCCGGAATCGGATTTTATACCCTTTATGCAGTATTGAATCTGGTTGTAATTGCCGCTGTAAATAAATATACCTTCAGCAAAAAGCCGGACAGGAAATTCCTTCCTTTTGCAGTCATCTGTCTTCTGGGGATTGCACTTGGAAACGTATTTTCCTTTATGCTGGGACTCATTACATTTGGAAAATATTTTAACAAAAATGAAGAGGTAAGCGTAGAGTGGATTGACGTTATTAAACGTCTCTTCCGAAATTATACTGCAGTAATCGGTATGTTTTTTGTGGTACTGTTTATTTCAATCTCTATCGGCTCCAACCTTACCTTTGACTATGATATTGCGATTTCTAATAATTTTGCCGCAAGGCTTGCCAAACCAAGCCTGATGTACCCTTTCGGCTGTGACGATTATGGACGCTGCGTATTCACAAGAATTATATTCGGCGCCAGCATTTCTCTCATCATAGGTATCATCTCCACTATCGTCCCGATTATTATCGGAGGCCTTTTAGGAGCAATGGCAGGCTTCTACGGAGGGAGAAAGGACAATGTTATCATGCGTGTGCTGGACATACTGCACGCCGTACCAAGTATCTTACTGGCAATAGCAATTATTGCCGCTTTTGGTGTAAGTACAATAAACCTGATTTTAGCTCTTTCTGTATCCATGATTCCGTCCTATGCCCGTACTGTCCGCGCACAGGTTATGGGAATCTCCAATCAGGAATTTGTTGAGGCAGCAAAGGCCTGCGGCGCTAAAAACGGTACGATTATTTTTAAGCACATCATTCCGAACTCACTGGCGCCGGTTATTGTACAGGCTACTATGGGTATTGGTTCAGCGGTTCTTTCCACCTCCTCCCTGTCCTATCTGGGAATTGGTGTAGAGGCGCATGTTCCGGAATGGGGAAATGTTTTAAAGGCAGGTTCAACCTTCCTTGAGACAAATCCATACATTGCTATTTTCCCGGGAATTGCTATCATCATCATCGTATTAGCTTTCAACTTCTTTGGCGACGGGCTTCGCGACGCTCTTGACCCGAAGCTGAAATAACAACTAGGAGGTAAAAAATGGAAAACAATACGGTTTTAAAGGTTAAAAACCTTCATGTCCACTATGTTACAAGCGATTCCGCCGCAAAGGCGGTTAATGGCATTGATTTTGAAATAAAAGAGGGAGAGGCCCTGGGTCTGGTAGGCGAAACTGGCGCCGGAAAAACAACCACAGCCCTTGCCGTCATGCAGCTGATTCCGGATCCTCCCGGAATGATTGTGGACGGAGAAATCTATTTTGAAGGAAACAATGTAATTTATAACACAGACAAGGAAAATCAGGCCATGCGGGGAAATGGTATTTCCATGATTTTTCAGGATCCCATGACTGCCTTAAACCCGATTATGACTGTAGGAGACCAGCTTTCAGAGGTTGTTCTTACACACGAAAAGCTTTCGAAGGCGGAAGCAAAAAAGCGGGTCATTGAGCTCTTGGAAGTCGTAGGCGTAAAAAGTGACCGCTACGACGATTATCCTCATCAGTTTTCCGGCGGACAGAAGCAGCGTGTGGTAATCGCAATGAGCCTTCTGTGCAACCCAAAGCTTTTGATTGCCGACGAGCCTACTACTGCTCTTGATGTTACCATTCAGGCGCAGGTTCTTGAGATTATTAATAATCTGCGTGAAAAATATAAGATGGCTATGATTCTAATTACCCATGACTTGGGAGTTGTTGCAGAAACCTGCGATAAGGTAGCAATTATGTACGCCGGCCAGATTGTAGAAGCCGGTACTGTCAGGGAGGTTTATCTCCATCCAAGGCATCCCTATACAAGAGGTCTGTTTGACTCTATTCCAAAGCTTGACGACGATTCCTCGGAGCTGATTCCTATTGAGGGCGCAATTTCCAATGCCGCAGACCTTCCCTCCGGCTGCTATTTCCATCCCCGGTGCCGCTACTGTCAGGACATATGCAGGAGGGAAGCTCCCCCGCAGCAGGGAAAGGAACATCGTTTCATGTGTCATTTTGACTTATTTAAGGAGGAGGATGAATAATGGAAAATCAGGTTTTAATTGAGACCAGAAGACTAAAAAAATATTTCCCGGTTCCGGCAGGATTCCTTCACGCTGTTGATGATGTCAATCTGACCATCAATAAAGGAGAAACGCTGGGAATTGTAGGTGAATCGGGATGCGGCAAGAGTACCTTGGGACGTGTTATCCTAAGGCTTCATGAAGCAACCAGCGGAGACGTGCTCTATGACGGGATGGATATCAATAATTTTTCCGCGGACGAGATGCGCTATATGCGTCAGAATATGCAGATTATATTTCAGGATCCATATGCCTCCCTTAACCCGCGTATGACAATCGGGCAGATCATAGAAGAGCCGTTAAAGCTCCACAAAATTTTTAAATCTGCTGATGAACGGCGGGCGCGGGTAGAAGAACTGATGGAGCTGGTAGGGCTTCCTATGCGTTCTTATAACCAGTACCCTCATGAATTTGACGGCGGACGCCGGCAGCGTGTGGTAATTGCACGGGCCCTTTCCATCAATCCCCAGTTTATTGTCTGCGACGAGCCTGTCTCGGCGCTGGACGTATCCGTGCAGGCCCAAATTCTGAACTTGTTGATGGAGCTTCAAAGGAAAATGAAGCTTACCTATATGTTTATTTCCCATGATTTATCTGTGGTGAAGCATATTTCCACAAATATCGGCGTTATGTATCTGGGGCAGCTGATTGAAAAGGCGCCTAAAGATGATATCTTCAGCCGGCCCCTGCACCCATACACCATTGCATTATTGTCAGCAATTCCATCAACAAATGTACTGGCAAAAAGCAAAAAGATTATTTTGAAAGGGGAGATAAATTCCCCTATTAATCCAAAGGTTGGGTGCCGATTTGCCACACGCTGTCCATTTGCAACGGAAAAATGCACCGGCGAGAATCCCGTCTTTACTGAGGCTTTGCCCGGTCATTTTGTGGCCTGTCACAGATGGAAGGAAGTTGCAGACGGAACATTGTCTTTTGACGTCTGATAAAATTCAGAAACAGGTGATTTGCCCAAAAAGGGCTTCACATAAAAAAGAAAAGGAGACTAGAAGAACATGAGAAAGAAAAAAATTATTGCCGTATTGCTTGTCCTAGCTATGGTGCTTTCCTTAGCAGCCTGCAATAAGAGGACATCAGGCGGCACAGGCTCATCCGGAGAATCCGGCGGAAACAAGGAGACAATCCGATTACTTGGCTACTCCTACTATGAATCGACCATGAATATCCTTCGCGATCAGCTTTCTAAAGCCGGATTCGAAGTAGAGGTTAACATGCAGCCAGACTATGCTAGTATGGTAACCGCCAGAGACACCGGAGAGTGGGATCTTGCCATGTCAGGCTGGACAACGGTTACAGGTAATCCTGACTACGCGGTAAGAGACGTATATGCATCCTATGGACAGTATAATCCAGGCGGAATCAATGATCCTAAGGTTGACGAGCTGATTGACAAGGCATCTGCCGAAACACCGGCAGAGTATGGCGCAACCTACAAGGAATTAGAGGATTATGCAATAACTGAAAATGTTTACTCTATTC
>CAOJQZ010000026.1 GCA_948441955.1 uncultured Lachnospiraceae bacterium
CTGTACACATATTTTCCGATTTTCTGCAGATACTCCGCCCTTTCTTTTTGGAGTCTGCAGTAATCTCGAAGACCGGATACGGATAATCCCCCGGTTTTTCTTTTAAAATCATGATACTGTTCCCATGCCTCATATCGCCCCGGGCGTCTCCGCGCTTTTCCCGTCATCCTCTCAATCGCTCTGTCCGCAAGATAATCCGCGCACTCGTCATACAGGAATACATTTTCTTCATTCTTCTTACATACGTGCCCCAGCAGACAATGCATCAGGATATGCAGAAACTGATACACCAGACCGGAATATTTCTTCTTGCTTTCAAAACACGAAAGCACATATTCCGGACGATAAAACAGACAGGTTCCGTCTGTGCTGAGTCTTTTTTCCTTCTCGTCGGATACCGACGTCAGATAATAGATTGCCGGACGCATATAAGGATACTGATCGGAAAGATCCTTTCTGATACAATACAGCCCTTTTTGTGCCAGATCTGCTGTTTTTTTGTTCATACCTCTTTTGTCCTTCCTTTTGATGAAATTTATTATATAACACGGAGATTTTTCCTCCAATCGTTCCTGTTCCTTTTTTTATCCGGGGGAAATAAAATTTCTTTCCGGGGAACGGCTTTTATCCCCCGGGGGAAACTTTTGACTTTGGGAGAAGCTGCTTTCGGCTTCCAGAGAAGCGCTCTTTGTCTTCCGGGAAAATGCATGCAATAGAATACCCCCCTTCAAACTGTCGATTAGATTTCTCTCTCTTTTATCAGATAAAAACAAAAAACCACTTCCCAGGCACTATCTGCACTTTAAGAAATGGTTTTTTTCTATATTGATTCTCCATATCAACCGTTCTATTTTATTACTGCTATTCCCCGGCAATCACCGAATACTGCAGAAATTCATACAAAAGCTTTGTCCCTTCCATAATCTCCTCCGACAGAAGCCCGCGGGCCACCTGCTTTAATTCGCTGTCCGGATTTTCAAGATTTCTCAGCATAGCATAATCCCCGTTAATCTGCTCAACCACATATTTACACGATACAATCTGCATGTTATTTCCCTACCCTTCTATACCTGCATCCGTAAATTCCCCGTCAGCATTTCCGCTGACCACAATCCAATGTCCGTAAAACATATCACCATCATCAAAATCAGCCTCAAAGCTGCCCTCATCGTCAATATGAAAGGACAGGCCGGCAATCCTTTCTGCAAATTCCTCCTCCTTAATCTCCGGAATATCACTGCCGCTTTGCCAGTCGTTTGCAAGACATGTCAATTCTGCGGCCGCATATTCCCGTATCCTTCTGTCCCATTTTTCCGGGTCTGCCGCCAGCATATGCAGCGTTTTAAATGCCGCGTCCGCCGTATCACTGTCTTTATCCTTATCAAGAAGCACTCTTCTTGTATCGCCAAGCCAGTGAACCTCCCCCTCAAACCATCCATATTTTCGGTCCAGACAAAAAACGCCCAGATTATCTTTAATAGAAACAGGCTCCGGCAAAATTTTTTTCCCTCTTTTGAATAGCTGCAGCATAAATCTCCCTCTCTATATTTCCAAATTTTCTATACCCTTAGTATACTCGTCTTTCCCCATCCAAGCAAGTCTGCATAAATACGTTGGGAGAATTTCACTATTGATTTCACAGCCTTTATTTTGTACAATATTTTAGTAATAATTTTTCGAACAACTTTTAACACAAAGGAGGAATCAATAATTATACCTCTCCGGGCAGCGTATAATTATTTACTTGAAAGGCAAATGAATTTTTCACAGTTACAGTCATTTATTACCGTCGTACAGCTCCACAGCTTTTCAAAAGCAGCAGAGCAGCTTCATTTTTCCCAATCAACAATTACTTCGCACATCAGTGAATTAGAAAAAGAATTAGGTCAGCAGTTACTGGTCAGAAGCACTCGGAATTTTCAACTAACAAAGGCCGGTATGAGCTGTTATAGCTTTGCCGTAGCGGTTGTATCACGCAAAAATGCTTTGCTTTGTGAATATAATAAGGATTCCCAGTCCCCTAAAATTTTACGTATTGTGACGTCCTCGCTGCCTTTACATTCCTATTTGCCGAAAGTATTAACAGAATATAACGCCATTCATCCTGACATATTTTTAAAAATTGTTCCCAGCGACAGCTATACGATTGCAGAAAGTATGAAAGAACATCAGGTTCACATCGCATTTTGCGGGTATGAAGTAAAAAACAAAAATTACACTTATTCACCTATTGCAGAAGATCAGCTGATTGTAATTACTCCTGACAATACGCAATTTGGGACACTGGATCAGAAAAAACCATTTCCGGAAGAATTGCTCCTTTCACAGCCGATGATATGCCGCGCGCCAATATCCGGAACACGTCTTGAATTTGAAAAATATTTAATCAGCCGGGGAATCTATGCAAAGCCGAATGTTATCTGTGAAATGCCTGATGCATTTTCTATTATTAATTCTGTAAGTGAGGGGCTCGGAATAGCGGTCCTGTCCTCCTTCGAAGTCCAGCAGGTTACGAAAGAAAAAAAACTGCTTTGCTTTTCTCTGGAGAATCTGCCCTGCCGTTCATTATATATCGTTAAGCAAAAACATGACAGGCTTTTGTCCTATGAGCGTGACTTTTACGATTTTATTATAGATCAGGCGAAATATTCCGGAAAAGAATAGTATTTTTCCATTAATCCATCTATTTATCGAAAAAGAAATGATATCCTCCTGTTTCGTTGACCTTGCTTATCTTTTATGTTAGGTTAAAGAAAAGCCTAGGTACAATAAGAAAAGGAGAATTTATACAATGAAAACAAAGTCTATTTTGATTTCCGGTTTACTAATCTTTACACTTTTACTGTCAGCTTGCGGATCAAAAGAGAAAGCTTCAGAAAATGATAAAAAGGACACAGAAAGCACTGCAGAAAATGCAGGAGATACTGCACAGGATGCCTCCCAAGAAACGATTACTTTAAAAATCGGTACCCATGGCAGCTTTAGTCCATATGCATTTATAGATGAAAACTCAGATGCACCCCAGGGCTACGAAATAGACCTTATGAACGAAATTGCAGAAAGAAAAAATTTGGATGTTACCTTAGAGGTCGCCGAGTGGAACGGTGTGTTTGGCATGCTGGACGCCGGCCAGTTAGATACCATTGCCTGCGTAGTAAGCCCTACGGAAGAACGCAAGGAAAAATATGATTTCTCAGATCCTTATATAAAAATGGATATTGGAATCGGCGTACAAAAAGGGCAGGCCTCTTCCATTACAAAATTAGAAGATCTGGCTGGAAAGAAAATCGGTGTAAATGCAGGCGGACAGGCTATGAAAAAACTGGAATCTCTCCAGGATACCGTTCAATTTGAGATTGTTGCCTACGACAGCCCTACCAGTATGGAATATGATTTGGCCCTCGGAAGGCTGGACGGTATTTATGAATCAATCGTTGCCATCCTGCAGGCGGCCGATCGCGGCGACTGTGATATCGAACCGGCGGAAATGGAGCCTCTTGTCACATCATTATGCGCTTATCCTTTTGTTAAGGATAATGAGCAGAACAAAGAGGTTATTGAAAGAATTAATGAAGCGCTTTCTGAAATGCGCGAGGACGGCACCCTTATGGAGCTTTCAATGAAATGGTTTCAGATCGATCAGGTAACCATTGAGGAATAAAAATAATCTGTTTGGAAGATGACTCCACCCTGAGGGATGCGGGTCATCTTATTTCATATTAAGGAGAAAAATGAAATGTACGCTGATTTATTAAGACAGCTCGAGTTGTCTCTGCACCTGAATAAAAAACCGGTCGGGATACATTTTTTCTTAATTCCAGAAGAGTATGACGATGCTGCCGTCCCCTCTTCAGACAGTAAAATGAGTATTTGTTCCTATATTAATCAGGCGGCCGAAAAAAAAATCCGCCGAAAGGTCAGCTGGGAGCATGTAAGCTGCACTGGGGGATTATCTGCATTAGGACTAAAAAAGCCGGGGAATTTTGTAAAATCTGGAAAACAGTTTTTTCTGATGAGACTGTATGAAAGTATGGCGGTGGCCAGAAAGGTAATCTCTCAGCTTGGTTTTATGGAAATGCAGATCTATGGCTTTGAAATCGGTCCGTTAGAACAGCTTAACAGTGCGGATGTTGTAATCATACTTGGGAATGCATGGCAGATGATGCGTATGGCCCATGGATATACCTTTCACTATGGGGTGCCGGAAAACCTGGGAACAGCAGGCAATCAAGGGGTATGTGCTGATCTGGCGGCAAGGCCCTTCCAGAAAAATGATTTTAATTTTTCCATGCTTTGTCCAGGCGCCAGAATCCATATGAAATCATCTGAAAACGAAATGGGGTGCGGAATGCCCATACACCAGTTTAAGACAATTGCAGCCTCCGTCGTAGCCACTACATCCCTGGCCATGACCAGACAGGAAAAGCTGGAATTACTTAAGAGAATGAATTCTCCCTCGGATTTAGACTGCAAAATAGAGCTGGATAAAATGTACGGTACCTATCATAAAAATTCTCCTTATCCCCATGAATTATATGACAGACAGGAAAAAGTAACAGAAAGGGACTTTCTATGAGATTTGATTTCAGATATGTTATAAAAGTATTCCCCAATATTTTAAGCTATTTGCCTGTAACACTCGGAATTGCTTTCTTGTCAGGAGCTATTGCCATTCTGTTATCAGTTGCGCTCCTGGCGCTTCGGAAAATACACTGTCGGGCGCTGCAGGCCGCCCTTAATTTTTATTTGGATTTTTTCCGGGGAACTCCTGTAGTAGTCCAGCTTTTTTTCCTGTATTACGGTCTGGCACAGCTTTTTCCCGTGTTTAAAAATCTAAACGGTCTTACTGCTGCAGTCGTCGGCCTGAGCCTGAATGCCTCCTCCTATATGTCTGAAAGTATGCGCGGAGCCGTCCAATCTGTTCATCCAAGGCAGGTAGAAGCAGGGCTGGCCTGCGGGCTTACACAGACGCAGGTCATGTGGCATATTGTTTTTCCACAGGCGGCAAGGATAGCTGTTCCAACTCTTACCAACGATTTTATCGGACTTATAAAAAGCTCGGCCGTAGCTTTCGTACTGGGCGTCCGGGACGTAATGGCCCAGACGAAAATGCTTGGCGGAAGCTCCTATCGTTTTTTTGAGTGTTACTTCGTGGCAATTATTATATATTTTATTTTAACAAAGCTTATCCATACATTCCAGTTATGGCTTGAAAAGAAATTAGATGTAAGAACAAGAAACGGAGGAAAAAAATGCTCCAGATCAGTCAGTTGAAAAAATCCTTTGACTCGCTTCAGGTGTTAAACGGTATTGACCTGCATGTAAAAAAAGGAGAGGTCGTCTCTGTTATCGGCCCCTCCGGAACAGGAAAATCCACCCTTTTACGCTGTATCAATTATTTAGAGCAGCCCACATCCGGAAGCATTACGATAGACGGACTGTGTATATCTCCTGAAACAAAATCCAGGAAAAGGCTCTATGAAATACGCAGAAAAAGTTCCATGATCTTTCAGGACCACTCTCTTTTTGAGAATAAGACTGTATTAGAGAATATTACCCTGCCGCTGATTTTTGCATACGGATATTCAAAATCCGACGCAGAAGTAAAGGCTATGGATATCTTACAGGCAATTGGACTTGCAGACAAATATAATCAATACCCCTACGCTCTCTCGGGCGGACAGCAGCAGCGGGCAGGTATCGGCCGGGCGCTCGCCATTGAGCCAAAAGTGATGCTGTTTGACGAGCCCACATCCGCTCTGGACCCTTCCCTTATTAACGAGGTTCTTGAACTTATCCGTTCACTGGCTGAAAAACATATGACAATGCTGATTGTCACTCATGAAATGAGCTTCGCCCGTCATGTCTCCGACCGCGTTATCTTTATGAATCATGGCATCATTCTGGAAGAAGGAACGCCGGACCAGATTTTTACAAGTCCCAGATGCCATGAAACCAAATCTTTTATTAAAAGTACAATACAAAGAGTGAATTTTTAAAATCTACTATAACAGGCAGTTTACAATGTAGGATGGAATCAAACATACAGAATTGGAGAAAACAATGAAACGATATGCAATATATGGAAAGGGCGGTATAGGAAAATCCACAATAACATGCGCTCTTTCCGCAGCCCTTGCACGGAAGGGCTTTACGGTGCTTCAAATTGGATGCGATCCAAAGGCAGATTCAACCGCCTCGCTGCTTGGCGGACAGTCTCTTATTCCTATTACAGAATATCTCCGTCAGCATGACGAGACACCCTCCCTTAGAGACATTATTGTTCAGGGATACGGCGGCGTATATTGTGCTGAATCCGGCGGCCCCACTCCGGGAATCGGCTGCGCCGGCAGAGGAATATTAATGGCCTTTCATTTGCTGGATGAGCTGGAGGCAATCGAAAAAATTCAGCCGGATTATGTGTTATATGATGTTCTGGGAGATGTTGTATGCGGCGGCTTTGCCGCCCCAATCCGCGACAGCTATGCGGATGAAGTAATAATAGTTACATCTGGTGAAAAAATGTCCTTATTTGCCGCAGGTAATATTTTTCAGGCTGTGGAGAATTTTAAAGTTCAAAATTACGCTCAGGTACGCGGAGTAATTCTTAATAAAAGGAATGTCCCCGGCGAGGAAAATCTTGTTCAGGAATTTCTGGATACCACCGGGCTTCCCCTGCTGGGGGTCATTCCAAGAGATAATGCAATTCCCTTTTACGAAAATAAAAATCAAACGGTAATAGAAGGAGATGCCGGACTTCCTGTATCACAAAAAATAATAAGCATTGCGGAAAAACTATGAAAAATTACTATACTCTTACTATCGCACAGGTTGAAGAACTGCTGTTAAAAAAGCAGCCTATCCCTGGAAATTTATATGAAAATGTTGAACGAAAGGTTCTGTTATATCCCCACGACGGAGACGGAGGCGCCATTCCTACAACAACTCCCCTTTGTATTCCCCATCTGGTTTCTCTGATGATTTCTCCAATGGGATGCGGAATACATCTTACAGAAACTGGAAGAGGGTGTATACACAATACGGGAAGGGCATGGCTTTTACGTCTGACGGAAAAGGAAATTGTCCTTGGCATGCAGGAAAAACGGATAACACAGGCTGTAAAAGAAATTCTGGAAAATTCGTCTGTAGGCATTGACGGCATATTATTATGCGCCACCTGTATGGACGCGTTATTATCCACGAATCTTTCTGCAATCGCCGGACATATAGAACAGCTTTACCATATCAGAACCGAAGCCGAATTCATGGGGCCTTTTTTGAATACTTCGCCAAAACAGGCTGAATTCCGGATGATGTCTGCTGTTTACAGGCTGCTTCGGCCTCTGAAAAACTGTGAGAAGGCTCAGACGGTTAACATAATAGGTAGTTTAGACAAACCGGCATGCATTACCGAACTATACCATTTACTTCATCCTCTTGGAATTGAAAAAATATTTTGTATAAGTGATTTTCCCTCCATAAAAGACGCGGATATCATGACCCGGTCGAAAGCAAACATCGTATTAAATAAAAGCGCGTTAAAAGCCGCAAGGCAAATGGAAAAGAGATGGAATATTCCCGGAATCTATATGGCTCCCTCCTGTGATATAGAGCTTATTGCCTCGAATTACAACCGTTTATCTCAGGTATTGGAAAAAGAAGTTGATGACAACCGTTTACAGGAAGATGTACGCCGTCAAATAAAATGGATACGACCTTACTTAAAAAAATTTCGTTGCGCAGTAGGCGGAAAAAATAATATCCCCTGCTTTACGGCTGCATGCAGCTTAATAAAGCTGGGCTGTGACGTCCGAATTATCTTTGCCCATAACATTACACAGGATGATTTAAAAGAAATCACATGGCTGAAAAATAGAAATCCAAATATAAAAATATACTTCGACAGCCATCCGTCTATGTATGATTACAAAGCGGCGGCCAATGAATTTAATCTGTCTTTTGGCGTACCGGATCCCTTCCTTTACCGCACGGAAGGAATCTTTGACGCGCCTCTGCTTGATTTCTCCGGTACTTATTCGGATGTGTTAAGCTTTTTAGAAAGCCTTAAAGATGCAGTCAGCAGACCCGACGGCACAGAAGGCAAAATATTTCCTGCATATAAAAAATGCTGGCATTCTCTTATAAACGAAGGAGGAAAATGACAATGAAAGGACTGTACCGCAGCTTTCCGGCATTTGCGCCGGACTACACGGGTGTATCTTCATTTCTCTTTGCTGAAAATGCATTAACTATATTCCTGGACCCCCATGGCTGTAACGGACAGTCATTATACTATATGGATCCCCGGTTTGAAGACTTTGGAAAAATGCCTAAAAGTTTTTCCTGTGGAATCCGGGAAAAAGACGCCGTTTTCGGCCTGGACACTCTCGTAGAAAAGAAAACAGTAAAACTGCTTGAGTATGTAAGCGGCGATTATATTGTATTACTTGGCACCCCTGTTCCCGCAATGCTTGGCGTAGATTTTAAAGCTCTTTCTGAAAAAATCCAGCGTCTCACAAATATTCCCGCTTTTGGAATACCCACTACAGGACTTTGCTTTTATGATGACGGACAGAAGCTGCTTTTAAACTGCATTTTAGACTGGGCGGAATCTACAGGAAATAATTTTGAGTCTGAAAGAGCCGATGTACATATAATTGGAGCAACGCCTCTGGACGGATGGGATTATACATCAATCAATGATTATCTCTCCCTTCTGAGAGACTGCGGCATTACAAATATATCCTGTTGGGGACAGGGAGGCCTCCTGCAAAAGGCCAAAGGAGTAAAGAATTCCAAACTAAATATTGCCGTTTCGTCCCCCGGGCTGTATATTGCCCAGAGGCTGGAACAGTCATACGGCACCCCATACATCCTAGGGTTTCCAATTGGAACGCAGATGGAGACATATTATAAAAGCTTAATAAAAGCAAAAATAAATGCGCAGACTCCTCCTTCTAATCCGGAAAGCGCCTTTGTAAACAAGGATATCGGCCGCGTTCTGATTCTGGGAGATCCCATAAACAGCTGCATGCTCCGCAGCTGCCTTCAGCTGCAGTTTGGCATACCAAAGGTGGATATTGGCTTCTGCTTTTTCCCTCCTTCCATCTGTATGCAGACAGATGATTTTATTTTTACAGAAGAATATGAACTGAATCAGGCGGTATCCGAAAGACCGGAATATGATTTTGTAATCGGGGATCCTTTATTTCAGAGCTCCATTTCAGGTAAGAAATATATAGATTACCCTAATATTGCTGTTTCAGGACGGCTTTATGCACGGGAAATGGAGCGTACTTTCGGAAAATGGGGAAATATTTTTTTAGAAAAGCATCTCATATAGCCGCCTTTACGGGGTGGAGGAACTATGGTCTGTTAAAGTGTACCTTATCTCTGTTCCCTCCCCGTATATTGACTCAAAATGTGAAATCAGCAGATACTTTATAGTCTCGTCTGATTTCTTTAAAATATCGCTTTCTAAAATCTTCGCCTCCTCCTGTCTGGCCGCCTCAATTAGAAGCTCATTGTAGTTCTCCGGCCTTACGGGATTAAAGATATTGTTTTTTTCATCAAAAATTTCCAGGGATTCCTGAATCGTGTAGTTGTCTAATATCCGGGAATGGGGAACGAATAGATTTACTCCTGTTATTCTTCCCTCAGAATCTGTATTTTCTATAAATTTCACTTCGTCTCCATTAATCCCGATGTTTATTTTTCCATCAATTGTTGCAACAAAATTATTTTCGGTCAACGGAATATCCATGCCCATGAATTGATTTCGGTCAGAATACATAAGTACTGATGTATAACTAAATTCATATGCCGCATATCTGGAGATCTGCTTTATCTCTTCCTTAACAGCGTCTGTTTCAATTTTCTTTTTCTCCATCTCCGCTAGTTTTTTTTCCAATGCTTTTAACTCTTCCATATTACTTTTTCTGTCCTTGATCAAAAAAATACAAAAAATAAGTAAAATCACCGAAATAATACTGACTATTACTGAAATAGAGCTAATATGAAATTTTTTTATCATAATCCTCTTAAAATCCCTGCCCTCACTGATTATACACTGTATGCAGGGCAGATATGGATTATTCATTACCGGTACTTCTTATTCAACGAGAATCCCCGCCCCTTTACCTCGCTTACCCGGCTCACCACCATAAAGCTCTCTGGATCAATACTTCTGAGTATCCGTTCCACTTTGGGAAGCTCCCGGTTGGAAATAATACTGAAAATCATCTGCGTCCGGTTATGAAGATATCCGCTCTCTCCCTCCAGCATTGTCACGCCTCTGTCCAGCTCCTTTAAAATTGCGTCGCGGATTTCTCCGGACTTCTGGCTTATAATCCTGACCTCCGTTCTGGCAGTCCCCATGAACAGCATTTTATCCAGCACAATCGTATAGATCATAACAAGTACAATACCGTATAAAATATTTTCCGCCTTCCTAAATACCGCCTGTGACAATAAGATACATACATCGAATGCATACATACTGACGGAGACTGGAACTCTTAAAAACTGCTTCAATACCAATGGAGGAATATCCATTCCTCCTGTAGAAGCGCCCGAACGAATAACAATTCCAAGGGCCATTCCAATCCCCAAGCCTGAGAATATTGTACATAGTAAAATATCATCTGTCAGCCGTACTCCCTCCAGAGTCCGGTCACATATCTCCAACGCTGCCGGATAAAGAAAGGTACTGGCAAGCGTTGTAGATGCAAATACTTTTCCCAGAACCTTATATCCAAGAAACAGCATAATAACATTAAAAACAAGTACAAATCCTGAAATCGGAATACCTGTCAGATAATTTACTGTAAGCGCCATACCTGTCGTTCCTCCGGTCACCAGCTCTGCCGGGAGCAAAAAAAGCTTAACTGTAAGCGCATATAAAAAGTTTCCTAAGACTACCGCCGCCAGAGATATTACCGTGTGATATCCATTTCCCTTTTTCATAGCATTTTTGTCCTTCCTATTACAATGTATTTATGGTTGATATATCTGGAATAAAGCCATGTATCATAAAAAATCCACGTTTGTCAGGAATT
Source organism: uncultured Lachnospiraceae bacterium (assembly GCA_948441955.1). Taxonomy (GTDB): domain Bacteria; phylum Bacillota; class Clostridia; order Lachnospirales; family Lachnospiraceae; genus CAPEBR01. The sequence goes on from CAOJQZ010000026.1 coordinate 11,058, forward strand.
TTCCCTGACAAACGTGGATCGAGGCTTCGCCTAATACCTGTTTATTATACCGGATAACGATAAATCCGGTCAAGCTTTTTTCAATAATTTCTATTTAAGACGCCTTCTGTATACAGTTCTCCGCCAGCCATTCAACTACTATATTATATAATGCAATGTCCTTCAAGTCTTCCTCTCCTGCCGCCTCTTTAAGCGCGTCCACATCCTCATAACCGTAAGATTTGGCCATCTTTTTCAGCTGCTTTTCAAATTCTTCATCGGAAAGCTCAAGCTTTTCTTTTTCTGCAATCGCCTTAAGCGCCAGTGTCTGCTTAATATTTTCCTTGGCAGAATCCTCCACCTGCTTTTCAAAATCTTCTACTGTGGTTCCGTTCTGTTCCAGATAATCTTCATATTCCATGCCCATATATTGTGCAGCCGACTTGTACTGTTCAATCATCCTGTCGCTGAATTCCTTTATCTCATCCTTAGAATATTGGTTCACTTCCGTATTTTCAAGCACCTTCTGCCATACTGCCGCATGAAGCTGACTCTTATAGTTTTCCTCTGCCTGATCGGTAAGCTGTTTTTTAACCTCTTCCTTATATTCTTCTACTGTTTTTGACTTTTCAGAAACAGACTTTACAAACTCATCGGAAAGCTCCGGCACAACAGATTCTGAAATATGATTGACTGTTATTGTGAACACAACATCCTTTCCCGCATAATCTGCATTGCCATAATCCTCGGGGAACTTTCCGTTCCAATCAAAAGTTTCACCGGTTTTATGGCCGATAATGCTATCCTCAAATCCGGGAATAAACGCACCAGAACCAACTTCCAGAGGATAACCTTCTGCGGAACCTCCGTCAAATACTTCTCCATCTACTTTACCCACAAAATCAATGGTCGCCGTATCGCCTTCCTCCACGCCCCGGTCCGTAATTTCGTTGGTCTCGGCATTGGTCTCCAGCATTGTCCGGATATAACCGTCCACCTCTTCATCCGTGATCTCTGCAGGCTTTTCTACCTGTTCCACCTCGATCTCTTTGTACTGCGTAATTTTAAGTTCATCTGTCTCCAGCCCCTTACTTGCCTGACAGCCTGTAAAGAAGAAGGATGACACAAACACTCCTGTAAGCACTGCCGCTAATCTCTTTTTCATACTGCACCTCGTTCATCTGATTTCGTTTTGTCCATATAATAACAACTATTACGTTATATCACATTCTCATGAATTTTAAAACACTTTTCACATATATTTCAAAAATTCCGTTTAAAGCACCGGGGATAAAAGACGGCAGAACTGTTCCTTTATACGCACCAACATATCCCTCTGTTCATACTTTTTTTTCGTTATTAACGTACACGTTTCCATATCCTTTACAAAGCCTCTTTCAAGCTCTTTTGTTGTCTCTGCGCTATAAATAACTGCATTCACTTCAAAATTCAGGCTGAAGCTGCGAATATCCATATTAGCAGTCCCAATACATGCCGCAAGACTGTCCGCACATAAGCATTTCGTGTGCAGAAAACCATAGTCATACGTGTAGCACTTCGCCCCGGCCTCCACCATTTCTCCTATATACGAATAAGTCGCCCAATATACAAAAGGATGATCTGGCTTACATGGAATCATGATCCTTACGTCAATCCCGGATTTTGCCGCAATAATTAACGCATCTCGGATATCATTATCTGGAATAAAATACGGCGTCTGAATATAAATGCTCTTTTTCGCCATATGGATCATCCTCAGATAATTATCACGGATAACCGGACTTTTCGAATCCGGCCCGCTTGATACTATCTGAACCAGTTCCTTTCCCTTCCTTGTATATTCCGGTATTTCAAACAATCTGTCCCGAAGGAAAAGATTCTCTCTTGCAGCATAATTCCAATCCAATACAAAACGCACTGCAAGGGAGGTTACTGCCGCCCCCTCAATACAGATATGAGTATCCCTCCAGTATCCGAATTTCTGATCACACCCAAGATATTCACGCCCCACATTAAATCCTCCGATAAACCCAAGCCGTCCGTCAATCACTACAATCTTTCTGTGATTCCGGTAGTTGACGCGCAGCTGTAATTTCCCGAATACCGCCGGGAAAAATTCCGCTGTTTGAATCCCCGCTTTCCGTAAACGCTTCCAGTCTGCCTCCCTCATGCCGTGTTTTCCTCTGCAGCCCATGCTGTCAAAAAGAATGCGTATCTCCACCCCCTGCCCCGCCTTGCGGAGCAGAACTTCCTCTATCTCCCTCCACAGCTCATCCCCCCGGATAATATAATATTGTATGTGTATATAATTTCTGGCATGCTCCATCTCTCTGATCAGATCATGAAATTTTTCTTTCCCATCCGTATAAACAGCGATGTCATTATTATCTGTAAGTACCGCCTCCCCTTCATTCAAATTATACAAAATAAGCTGCTTAAAACGCTCAAGCTCCGGTTCTCTAAGCTTTAATTTTTTCCTGTAGATAGATTCCTCCTGTCTCCTGACCGCATATTTAACATCCCCTTCAATTTCCTTCATCTTAAACATCCGTTCCTTGCGGAAATTTTGTCCAAGAATCAGATAAAGAAGAAATCCAAGAACCGGTATAAAATAAAGCAGCAAAAGCCACGCCCATACGGTCGTAGGATTTTTTCTCTGAAAAAATATGATCAAAATGGATAGTACAACATTTATAAACCAGAGGTTTTCAAGAATCCATAAATAGATTTCCCGTATCCCCTCTGCCATAGGCCGCATAATAAAAATCTCACCTCACTTCCAGCTGAATTTACACTCAAATTACTTGCACTTCATCATAAACAATGATACAATTACTTTTGTGCAAAAGATTTAGAGCATATGTATGTTCTAAAATGAAAATTAGGAGGTCTTCCCGTGAAACCATTAACCATTGTTTTGTTAGCAATATTAGTTATATTAATCATTGCGTGTGTTGTATTATATTTCTTAGGCAAAAAAGCTGAAAAAAAGCAGGCAGAACAACAGGCTCAGTTAGACGCTGTGGCACAGACTATGTCCATGCTGATTATTGATAAGGGACGGCTTAAACTTAAAGACGCCGGTCTGCCCCAGATGGTGATAGATAATACCCCAAAATATCTCCGGCGCTCCAAGGTTCCGGTTGTAAAGGCAAAAGTAGGGCCGAAGGTGATGACCTTAATGTGTGATGCAGAAGTCTACCCCCTCATCCCGGTAAAAAAGGAAGTAAAAGCAACCGTAAGCGGCATTTATATTACGGCAGTCAGGGGACTGCGGGGTCCTTTGGACACGCCCCAGAAGAAGCAGGGCTTCTTTGCAAGGCTCCGCAATAAAGCGAAAAATAAATAATAGCAAAAAAAGACATTCACTGCTTTTATCCTTCGTGAATGTCCTTTTTATTTTTACACCCATTCTGACTACCGCCCTATACGTGAATCTCTCCCAGTATTTCTCCGATAGGCGCCGCTATCGCAAGCTCTGCCCCTACCTCTTTTGCAGTGGCGCTTTTGTTAATGACTACAAGATGCTTTCCCCGGAAATAATCAATAAAGCCCGCCGCGGGATAAACAACGAGAGAGGTTCCCCCGATAATCAATGTATCCGCCTCACTGATAGCATGGATGCTTTTCTTTATAATATCTGAATCCAAACTCTCCTCATACAGCACCACGTCCGGCTTAATTCTTCCGCCGCAGGCACACCTGGGTATCCCTTGTGCATCCTTTATATACGCGGCATCATAAAATTTCCCGCAGCTTTCACAGTAATTTCTTAGAATACTTCCATGAAGCTCGTATACGTTCCTGCTGCCTGCAGCCTGATGAAGGCCGTCTATATTCTGGGTAATCACAGCTCTTAGCTTTCCTGCCTCTTCAAGCTCTGCAAGCTTCCTGTGGGCGGCATTGGGCTTTGCATGGAGAAACATCATTTTCTCCTTGTAAAATTCATAAAACTCTTCCGTATTTCTAACAAAAAAGCTATGACTTACAATCTGCTCCGGCGAATATTTGTACTTCTGCTTATACAGCCCGTCCCCGCTTCTGAAATCAGGAATACCGCTTTCTGTAGACACGCCCGCGCCTCCGAAAAACACAATGCATTCACTGTCATCAATAATTTCCTGAAGCTTCCTTGCCTCAGCCTCATACATCCCTGTCATAAGCGCTCCCCCTTATTCATTATAGCCTTTAAAAAACTCTGTTACAGCCTCCAGCATCTTCATAAGCACCGGGAGTTCCGCCTTATCAAGCTTTTTGAGGATTGCCTCTATCATCTGCCGATGGTAATCTTCATGGTGCTTATAGGCCGCCACCCCTCTGTCTGTCAGTTTCACAAGCACAACCCGGCGGTCCTTTTCGCTTCTTCTGCGTTCCACATATTTCTTATTCACCAGATTATTCATGGCAATCGTCAGAGTCCCAACCGTAATATTCAGCTTCTTTGCAATCGAGGACATGTTACATCCGTCCCCAAGCCCTACCGCCTCAATTACATGCATATCATTATTGGTAATATCCTTAAATTCCTTCGTAATGATTGCCTCTCCCTCAAGCTTCCATATCTCATTCACTAGGCTTACAAGGACATGGTTAATCGCCTTATATTCATCCCCCATGCTTCTATTCCTTCCTGTCTTTTCCTTACTGCCGTCTTTGTATCTATGTTTATTATACCCTTTTCCATACTTGGGAATCAATCCTTTTTTACATCTTTCGAAAACGCATATACCTGTGCTCTGTCAGCTCATTTTGTGTCATATTTCCATATTTATCCAGAAAGTTTTTTATTTCCCTTTCCAGGGAAAGCAGAACCGGCTTCATTGTTTCCCGCGTATAGGAAGGCGGCTCAGGGAATACCTTTTCCACAATTCCCGCCTCCTGCAAATGCTCTGCCGTAAGCTTCATGACCCTTGCAGCCTCCTTTGCCTTTCTGCTGTCCTTCCATAGGATACTTGCAAATCCCTCCGGGGAAAGTATAGAATAGACCGAATTCTCAAGCATCCACACCTCGTCGGATACGGCCATAGCAAGAGCGCCGCCGCTTCCTCCTTCACCAATAATCATTGACAGAATCGGCACTCTTAATTCCGACATTTCATACAAATTCCTTGCAATCGCCTCACCTTGCCCCCGTTCCTCCGCTTCCAGTCCGCAAAAGGCTCCGGGAGTGTCTACGAAACAGAGAACCGGACGGCCAAATTTTTCTGCCTGCCTCATGAGCCGTAACGCTTTACGGTATCCTTCCGGAGAGGGCATACCAAAATTGCACTTGATATTTTCCTTTGTATTTCTTCCCTTTGCCTGTGCGATTACTGTTACCGGAAGACCGTGGAACCGCGCAATACCTCCGACGATCGCCCTATCGTCTGCAAACAGGCGATCTCCGCAGCACTCAGTAAAATCGGTAAACAAGCCTTCTATATAATCGCTGCCCACCGGACGATCTGCCCTTCTTGAAGCCTGCACACGCTCCCACGCGTCTATGCCTCCGGACATGTCTTTGGGACGACATAGGCTGCTTATATCATCGCCTTCTGCTTTGTCTTCCGATTTACCCCGCATGTTACTTTTCTCATGCAGCTTCAGAATCCGCGACAGAGTTTCCTTCATCTCCTGACGTGTGATAATCCCGTCGATAAACCCGTGCTCCAGAAGGAATTCTGAACGTTGGAAGCCCTTGGGAAGCTTCTGGCGGATGGTCTGCTCAATCACCCGGGGACCGGCAAAGCCAATCAGCGCTTTCGGCTCAGCCAGAATGATATCTCCAAGCATAGCAAAGCTTGCCGTCACGCCGCCCGTGGTAGGGTCTGTCAGGACACTGATATAAAGAAGTCCTGCGTCGCTGTGACGCTTCAGCGCCGCAGCCGTCTTTGCCATCTGCATAAGGGATACGATTCCCTCCTGCATCCTTGCACCTCCGGAGCACGCAAAAAAAATGACCGGCAGACCTTCTTTTGTGGCACGTTCCACTGCCCGCGTAATCTTCTCGCCCACAGCTTCTCCCATACTTGCCATAAGAAAGCGCCCGTCACATACGCCGACTACCGCCTTGCTCCCATTTATGCACATTTTTCCTGTAACCACAGCCTCTGTAAGCCCTGTCTTCTCCTTAAGGCCCGCAAGCTTTTCTTCATATCCTTTATACGAAAGCGGATTCCCGCCCTGAAGCTCTTTATCCCACTCCTCAAAAGTTCCCTCATCTGCCAGCATCTCGATACGCCTGCAGGCATGAACACGGAAATATCCGCCGCATTTGGAGCAGATGTAAAAATCTCTTCTTACATCCTCCGCTATAATGGCGCTTCCGCACTTGTTACATTTCCTAAGAAGCCCTTCCGGCACCGCCGGACCTGTACGGCCCCATGAAGTATATCCTTTTTCCCCTGAAGAACCTCTGGTTTTCTTAAACATATTATCCAGCTTCATAAATCACACCTCTGCCCTATACTGCACTTCCAAATCTTTGGATAAACTCTATGTCAACCTCTCCCGCCACATAGTCCGGATGATTTAAAATGGCGTACTGGTAGTCTACATTTGTATCAATCCCCTCGATAATCACCTCTCCCAGTGCGCTTCGCATCTTCCTTATGGCTTCTCCCCGGTTTTTTGCCCATACGCTGAGCTTTGCAACCATAGAGTCATAATAAGGCGGAATGGTATATCCGCTGTAGATGGCGGAATCAATTCGTATTCCTTTGCCCCCTGGAAGATGCATGTCTCTTACAGTACCTGGCGAAGGACGAAACGCCTTTCCCGGATTCTCCGCATTAATCCGGCACTCGATGGAATGTCCGTTTATCTGCACGTCCTCCTGCTTACAGGAAAGCTTTTCACCAGAAGCGATCCGTATCTGAGCCTTGATTAAATCCATGCCTGTCACCCACTCTGTAACTGGATGCTCAACCTGAATCCGGGTATTCATTTCCATAAAATAAAAATTTTCATTCTTCTCCAACAGGAATTCTATGGTTCCCGCATTTGTATAACGCGCCGCTTTTGCCGCCCTTACCGCAGCCTCTCCCATCTTCCTCCGGAGCTCTTGAGAAAGAGCCGGGGACGGAGACTCTTCTATCATTTTCTGATGGTTTCTCTGGACGGAGCAGTCCCTTTCTCCTAGATGAACCACATTTCCAAAATGATCTGCCAGTATCTGAAACTCAATATGGCGGGGACGCTGTATAAAACGCTCGATATACATCGTATTATCCCCAAATGCCATCTCTGCCTCCCTCTGTGCGGTCTGAAAGCCTGCCTCAAAATCTTCCGGCGAATGCGCCACACGCATCCCCTTCCCTCCTCCTCCGAGAGCCGCCTTTATCATAACCGGATATCCGATTTTTAAAGCCGCCTTTTCTCCGGCATGAACCGTGCGCACAGGCTCATGGCTCCCGGGTATAATGGGAACTCCCGCCGCCTCCATGGTATTTCTCGCCTCCTGCTTATTGCCAAGGCTTTCCATAACCTCTGGGGACGGGCCGATAAAGGTGATGCTGCACTGCTGGCAGAGAGCCGCAAATTTACTATTTTCTGATAAAAATCCAAAGCCCGGATGAATGGCGTCGGCGCCGCTTATAATGGTGGCGCTTATAATACGCTCCATACTCAGATAGCTTTCCCCGGAAGCGGCCGGACCGATACACACTGCCTCGTCTGCAAGCTTTGCATGAAGAGCTTCCCTGTCGGCCTCCGAATAAACCGCAACTGTCTCAATCCCCATTTCCCGGCAGGCCCGAATAATCCGCACTGCAATTTCACCACGGTTGGCAACTAATATCTTCCTAATCATCTCCGTCACCTGTCCTGTTTCTGCACGATAAAGGTAAGCTCTGCGCTTACCACTGTTTTTCCATCCACACTTGCAAGAGCCTCGCCCACACCTACAGGACCCTTCTGTTTTATAATTTTTGTCTCCAGACGTACTTTGTCGCCCGGCACAATCTTTCCTTTAAATCTACATTTATTAATACCGCCGAAATAAACGATTTTTCCTTTATTTTCTTCGAGACTCAATATAGCGACCGCCCCTGCCTGGGCCAGCGCCTCTACGGTAAGCACCCCCGGCATAACCGGCTCCTTAGGGAAATGTCCTGCAAAAAAGTCCTCCCGGTAGGAAACACATTTATAGCCCACCGCATATTTCCCCGGCTCATAGTCCTCTATATAATCAAGAAGAAGAAATGGATGGCGGTGGGGAATGATTTCCTGTATCTCACGAATGGTTAAATGGTTCATTGCTTCTCTCCTTTAATCCTGAATAATGGCTGGCCGTATTCTACCGGCTGCCCATTCTTTACGAATATCTCTGCCACAGTTCCACTGTACTCGCTTTCTATCTCATTCATCAGCTTCATGGCCTCTATAATTGCAAGTGTCTGGCCTGTTTTCACACTGTCGCCGACAGATACAAAGGGCTCTGCCCCCTCGGAAGGCGCACAGTAGTATGTACCTACAAGGGGAGATGTTATAACATTTCCCTGGGAAGGCTCTGCTGAAACGCCGCTGTCTGAACCCAGAGAAGCTTCTATGGCAGAATGTACGGCAGCGTCATTCGTAAAATTCTGCTCTGTTTCCTCCAGGGACGTCTCTCCCCGGCCGGATCCCTTCTGCATACGAAGCTTGATTCCGGACGCCTCATACCTGAAGCATGTCAGATTTGAGGCAGATACTGTATTGATTAATTTGATGAGATGTTCGAATTCCATAGCTTTCTATCCTTTCCAGCTGTTCAGTTCTCATATTTCTTCAGCAGGAGGGCCGCGTTATGACCGCCGAATCCAAGAGAATTGGTAAGTACGTACTGAAGTTCCTTTTCTACTGGCGCCCCTACCGCATAGTTTAAATCGCATTCCGGATCTGTTTCTAACGTTCCCACTGTCTGATGGATAAATCTATCCTGTATGCTTTTTACACACACAACAAATTCAATACCTCCGGCTGCTCCTAAGAGATGTCCAATCATAGACTTTGTAGAATTAATAACCACCTCTTCTGCTGCTTTCCCGAAAGCCGCCTTTATTGCCTTTGTCTCAAACAAATCATTGTGATGTGTACCTGTCCCGTGGGCGTTAATATAATCCACCTGGGAGGGGGCAATGCCGCCCTCCTCCATGGCAAGCATCATAGCCTTTGCCGCTCCTTCACCGTCCTCTGCCGGGGAGGTGATATGAAAGGCGTCAGCCGTAGCGCCGTAGCCTGTAAGCTCTGCATAGATTCTGGCGCCTCTGTTCTTTGCATGATCCAGCTCCTCTAACACGACAATTCCTGCTCCTTCCCCAAGTACAAATCCACTTCTGTCTTTATCAAATGGGATGGATGCCCGTAGTGGATCCTGGGTGGTGGAAAGGGCCGTAAGGGCGGTAAATCCCGCCACTCCTATGGGACAAATACAGCTTTCCGTTCCTCCGGCCAGCATAATATCTGCGTCACCATACTGGATAGCGCGGAAGGCATCGCCGATACAATGGGTTCCCGACGCGCATGCTGTCACTACATTGGTACATTTCCCCTTAAATCCAAGCTGAATCGAAATGTTCCCTGCCGCCATATTGGATATCATAAGAGGAACCATCAGCGGATTTACTTTGGCCGGACCTCTTGAATGAATACGCTCGTTTTCCCGCTCTACCTCTTGCAGGCTTCCAATTCCTGAGCCTACAATAACCCCTGCACGAAACGCATCCTCCTTCTCCATGTCAAGCCCCGCGTCCTCGTATGCTTCAAGGGCTGCCGCAACCGCGTACTGCGCAAATGGTTCCATGCGTCTTGCAGCTTTTATATCCATCCGCTCCTTTGCGTTAAATTCCCTGACCTCTGCCGCCAGCTTTACTTTATAATCTGAAGTATCAAACTTGGTAATCTCTCCGATTCCAACCCTTCCTGCGCGGATATTGTCCCAGAATTCCGGCACAGCATTTCCTATGGGGGTCACTGCCCCCAGACCCGTCACTACAACTTTTCTCTTCATAGCCCCTCCTTGGTTACTGTTCACTCTGCTTATAATACCTTACATAACCATGCCGCCGTCTACATGAAGAACCTGTCCGGTAATATAGCCTGCATCCTCTGATGCGAGAAATACTGCAGTTGCCGCCACATCCTCCGGCCTTCCAAACACGCCGAGAGGAATCTGGGCTGCGGCCGCTTCCTTTACCTTATCCGAAAGTCCGGCAGTCATATCCGTATGAATAAATCCCGGCGCTATGGCGTTTACAGTAATGCCTCTGGAAGCAAGCTCCTTTGCCGCCGTCTTTGTAAGCCCTATCAGTCCCGCTTTTGCCGCCGCATAATTCGCCTGTCCGGCGTTTCCTGCAACACCTGCAACAGAAGAAATATTGATGATACGTCCCCTCTTCTGCCGAATCATCTGACGAGCCGCAAAACGAATGGTGTGGAATGCACCCTTTAAATTTGTACTTATTACACGGTCAAAATCTTCCTCAGACATTTTCATCAAAAGTCCGTCCCTTGTAATTCCTGCGTTATTTACCAGAATGTCAAGCTGTCCATATTCCTTAATAATACTCTGCATGGATGCCTCACAGGCTTTATAATCTGACACATCCCACTGATAGAGAGCGGCTGCGCCGCCGGATGCTTCAATTTCCTTTTTTACCTCTTCTGCCCTGTCTCTGGAACCGTTAAAATTAATAATCACGGCCGCGCCCTGGGCCCCAAACCTCTTTGCAATTTCCCTTCCGATTCCCCTGGATGCGCCTGTAACCAGCGCTGTCTTTCCTTTTAACATAACTCACCTGCCACCTTTTCTACATCTGTCCATACGGAGACATTATAAACCTTTACGCCCCGGTTGATTTTCCTCATAAATCCTGCAAGCGTTTTTCCCGGACCGATTTCTATAAATGTATCTGTTCCCTCCGCAATCATCCGCTCCATGCTCTGAAGCCATTTCACCGGAGAACTTACCTGCTGCATTAGAAGATTCTTTGTTCTTCCGATATCCTCCACCCGCTCTGCAAGGACATTGGTTATATACGGAATCTGAAGAGGAAAGAATGTTGTTTTTTCAAGCTCCTTTGAAAGCTCTTGGCCTGCCGGAATCAATAGGGGCGAATGAAACGGCCCGCTGACATTCAGCATAGCTGTCCGTTTCGCCCCTGCCGCCTTTAGTTCTTCTGCCGCATTTTCCACAGAAGTCTTTTTTCCAGTAATGACAATCTGCCCCGGACAATTATAGTTGGCAATGGACACTCCGTTTCGCCCTTCAAGAATTCCCTCTATCTTTTCTGTTTCCATACCCATCACCGCGCACATAGCACCCTCTCCTGCAGGAACCGTGTTCTGCATCAATATCCCTCTCTTACGGACAAGGCGTATCGCATCCAGCTCTGTCATACCGCCTGCTACCGCTATAGCCGCATATTCTCCCAGACTTAAGCCTGCAGTCATATCCGGCCTGATTCCCCGTTCCAAAAGAACCCTTGTCATAGCTAAGCAGGTGGTCACAAGAGCCGCCTGAGTGTACTCTGTCAGATCAAGAAGCCCATTTTCCTCAAAGCAGAGAGCCTTCATGTCAAATCCAAGGGCTTTTCCTGCCTCATCATACAAAGCCCTTACTGCTGCACTGTTTTCATAAAAGTCCGCGCCCATGCCGGCCTTCTGCGCCCCCTGTCCCGGATATAGAAATGCCACATTACGCATCAGTCATCCGTCCTTTCATAAGCTCATTCGTTTCCCTTACAAGCTTTTCAATCAATTCCCTGCAGGACATTCTCTCTTTTACCATGCCTGCAATCTGTCCTGCCATAACGCTTCCGGTTTTTATATCACCGTCCACCACGGCTCTTCTTAAACCGCCCAGGGTAAGCTCCTCCAGCTCCTCAAAGCCTGCCCCCTTATTTTCCATCTCCAGATACTGCTTTGTCATATCATTTCTAAGGGCGCGTACCGGATGTCCGGTGGTTCTCCCGGTTACCCGGGAGTCAATATCCTTTGCCTTAATAATTCTTTCCTTGTAATTTTCGTGTACCTGACACTCGTCTGTCACAATAAAATGCGTTCCCATCTGTACGCCTTCGGCTCCCAGCATGAATGCCGCCGCAATTCCTCTTCCGTCTGCGATACCGCCTGCAGCAATGACCGGGATGTTTACGGCGTCCGCAGCTTGGGGAACAAGGGTCATTGTAGTGCTCTCGCCAATATGTCCTCCGGCCTCGCAGCCCTCTGCAACGACGGCATCAGCGCCGCACCGCTCCATACGCCTTGCCAGCGCTATGGAAGCTATCACAGGAATCACCTTAATTCCTGCATCCTTCCACATTTTCATATATTTCTCCGGGCTCCCGGCTCCGGTAGTTACCACCTTTACATTTTCCTCTGCAATTACTTTTGCCACATCGTCCGCATAAGGACTCATGAGCATAATATTAACGCCAAAGGGCTTATCTGTCCGCCTTTTTGCTTCTCTCACCTGTTCTCTCACCCACTCTGCCGGGGCGCTTGCCGCTCCGATAAGGCCTAAGCCTCCGGCTTCTGAAACCGCTGCTGCCAGATGGTATTCCGCTGCCCACGCCATGCCGCCCTGAATAATTGGATATTCTATTCCTAACAGGCTGCTTACTCTTGTCTTCATATGCAAAATCTCCCTTATTTGTGGACTTCAATATATTCCATAACGTCCCCGACTGTTGACATATTCTCTAAATCCTCACTTGGAATTTCAATCCCAAATTCCTCCTCCATTGCCATGACCAACTCGAAAAGGTCTAAGGAATCAATTCCCAGATCCTCTTTAAAGGAAGAGCCTTCTGTTACTCCGTCGGTGTTGATGTCAAGATTATCTGCGATTAATTTTTTTAAAGTTTCTAACATTGTTTTAATCTCCTTTTTCTTTTTGATAATTTTCTTTTGATAATTCGCTTTGCCCGCTCCAAAACAGGAAGACAGCCCCAAAGCTGCAGCTTCCCTTTTTTACGCGGAAGTCTTAAAATGGAGGCTCCCCAGGTAAGACCGGCTCCAAATCCGGCAAGCAGGAGCTTTTGTCCAGGTTTTAATATGCCGGTGCGGTTTAATTCGTCTAAAAGTATCGGTATGCTGGCCGACGAGGTGTTCCCGTATTCCTGGAGGTTCATGGGAAATTTTTCTATCGGCTCCCCAAGACGTTTTGCCACAGCTTCTACAATTCGTCTGTTTGCCTGATGGAGGATATAGAAGTCTATATCCTTTTTTTCAAGACAGTTAAGGGCTAATACTTCTTTAATGACCTCCGGCACTTTTTTTACCGCAAATTTGAATACGGCCTGACCGTCCATCTGTATGAAGTATTCTTCCTCTTTTGCAGAAGCGCAGAAGGCATTTTTTGTAATTCCATTTGTGTCATATCTGCTCCGGCAGGTAAGAGCTTCTCCCTTCGCTCCATCGGAATGGGTTACAGGAAGATATCGAATTCCTTCCTCTGCCCTGAGGACAGCCGCTCCGGCTCCGTCGCCGAATAGAATACAGGTTCCTCTATCCTTCCAGTTTGTGATGGAAGACAGGCTTTCACTCCCAATAACCAATGCCGTCTTATAAACGCCGCCTGCCAGATAGGCCTCCGCCGTATTATACGCAAGCACAAATCCACTGCATGCGGCGCCCCCTAAATCAAAACAGGTTGCATTTACTGCTCCCAGATTCTTTTGGACCTGGCATGCCGTACATGGCAAAAGTACATCGGATGAAATTGTAGCAACGAGTATCAGGTCGATCTCCTCCGGGGCCGCGCCGGCATTTTCAAGCGCTCTCTTTCCCGCTTCTGACGCCATAGAAACTGTAGTTTCTTCTTTTATAATGTGTCTTCTGGCAATCCCGGTACGTTCCCGTATCCATTCATCACTGGTTTCTACAAACATCGCCAGATCATTATTATCCATTGTGTAGCGAGGTATGCAGGAACCCGTTCCGCATATACTTCCAGTCATTTTTTGTCTCCTGAATTTTTGTTTTTTATTTTGACTTCCAAAGTATATATTATATTATTTTGTTTGTCAAGTATTTTGATTATCAAATATTTTGATTATTGTTATTTATTACGACATATGATTGTAAATCATATCACGCACGGATATAATGATAAGTATAAGGGATTTGAAAACGGGGGATACAATTATGAGCATCCTGTCGAACTGTCGGAACGCCTTACCCCGGACTGGACTCCCGGAACGGAGGAATATTTTGGCCATACCTGCATGCTTCCTGTAGAAATCGGTGACGGCTGCTGGCTGGGCGGCGGCGTTATCGTCCTTCCGGGAGTAACTGTTGGGGATAAATGTGATGGCAGTTGGTAATCCCTGCCCTGTGATTCGAAAAATATATCAAAACTTTTAAATACGCGAATCCGCCCCTTTACATCATAACTGCCTCTATGTCCTCTATTGTCCTCGGAATATCCTTTGACAAATTCCTGCAGCCGCTTTCTGTAATCAGGCAGTTATCCTCCAGCCGGAAACCGATTCCCCATTCCTCGTGATAAATTCCCACATCCACGCAGAATACCATCCCGGGCTGGATTACGGCTCCTTTTGCCGACACTACGTCATGTACGTCAAATCCCACATGATGAGCTCCTCCATGCCACATATAGGTGCCTATATCCTCAAAGGATTGGCAGACTCCTGCCTCCTTTAGCTGTTCAAAATTATACCGTCGGATCTCTGCGTCAACCTCGTCCATCAAAATCCCGGGACGAAGAATCTGAAACATGTGCTCTGAGGTCCGGTACGCACATTCAAACAAAAGCCTTTGTCTTGCAGAGTATTTCCCGCTGCAGGGCCAGCCTCTGGAAACATCCGTAAGCTCATGGTCCCACCGTACGCCTACGTCGTTCAGTACCATATCGCCGTCCTGGGCCTGGCCTGTATAGCTGTCATAGTGAATGCAGAAATTATTTCTTCCCGCACTGATAATAGACGGAAAGCCTGCCTCCAGCACTCCGTTCTGTGCCAGAGCATAATCGTATTCTGCTTTATACTGGTATTCATACATGCCCGACTTCGAATGACGCATCATAGCAAGAATGCCTTCTCTTGTAATCCTCTGGGCCTGCTCCATTGCCTTTATCTCACAGGGCTTCTTAATAAGCCGCAGTTTCTTCATAATTGGCAGGGAACTCTCTACCTGAATCTTGGGGTAATCTGTTTTCAGCATATGGCACATATCCTGCACAGCAGCGCTGACAGCATAAGTTCCTTGTGTGTCCATATCCAGATATACCTCTTTTATCCTTCCTGATGATAAAATTCTTTTCAATTCTCTCTTGAAAATCTCTGTACTGAAAAAATCTCCGGCTCCTGAAATCAGGGCGGCCTCCTCCGGCTTTATTCTTCTTCCCGACCACCTTTCCTCATAGGCATCCGGCGGAAGCAGAAAAATTGTTTCCTTAACCTCCCCGTCCATCTTTTCCATCATAAGTATTGTTTCCTTCTGCTCGATTCCGGTAAGATAAACAAAATTTCTGTCTGCAAAAAAACTATAGTTCTCATCGCTTGTTCTCCTCACCGGACTTCCGCTGAAAAAAAGGGCGAGGCTTTCGTTCTTAAGAGTATTCATAAAGGCTTTTCGGTTTTCTTTGAAAAATTGCGGCTCCATTTTAATGTCCCCCTCTTTGAATGAGAATATTTTCTTTCATCTCTTATGTCAAAATTATTTTAGCATAGGAATAAAGAATATGAAAGCGATAATTGCTATCCCCGCCTTAAACAGTTATACTTATAATGAAGCGGAACGCCAATGGCGGAGGAAGATGTTTTTACGAATTATTTATGGCAGGTATACAGGAGGAGGCAGTAAATAAAAATGAAGATTGAAATGGAGCAAATTATAAATTGGATCAAAAATGAGACAGCAAAAACAGCCTTTTGTCTATCAGTAAATACAGACAGACAACCAGGACTATATGATACAAAATTTGGCGGTGTGCCCTACTGGCCGGAAGAAATGGAATATCCAAAAGCGCCCGACAGCGCCCCTTTGGCTCTGCTGGCACAGCTTAACATGAAAGATTTTTCCGGGAATCCCCTCTTTTCCCCGGAAGGGATCCTGCAGTTCTTCATTGCGCTTGACGATTTATATGGGGTTGATTTTGATACGCCGGACTTCCAGTCTGGTTTTCGGGTTGTCTGGCATCCATCCGTCAAAGACGGCATAACTGCTGAAAGGGTTCTCTCCCGCGGTATTATTACATCCTTAAATTCGTGGGATAAAAAAGGAATATACTCTCCAATAAACGGGGAATATGCGGTAGATGTAAAGAAAAGTATAATCTCAATGGGACCTCTTGATTACCGATATGAAGATTGTGTGTACCAAGCAGCAGAAGCGCTTGGAATCACTCTTCCAGAAAACTTCGATATCTACGATATTTTGTCAGAGGAGCAGTTTAATCAGGAGTCGGAGAAAACTGCAGGCCACTGGGTTAATGGATATCCTTACTTTACGCAGAACGACCCTCGGGAATGTCAGGAGAAGCTGCGCTATTACGATACACTTTTGTTCCAGATGGATTCTGATTTTGGACAGGAGCAAGGTTATGAAATTATCTGGGGCGATTCGGGAGTGGCTGGATTTTTCATTAATTCTGAAGATTTGAAGAAACAGGATTTTACTAAGATACTCTATAATTGGGACTGCTGTTAATGCAGTCCCAATTATGCAATCCAAACAATTCTTTTGAAAAATCCTGAATAGTAACCAGCCCCTTACACATATATTTAATTAATATTCCTGCTACCGGAGCTATTCTTATGTCTTCTTCCAAGCGAAAACAAATCTTGTCTGTTGCTTTAATTTTTGCTATGGCCTTCCTGCTGGGGCAGGGCGCGGCCCGTACAAAAGAACGATTCTTTCCAGAAGCTGCTGCTACTTCAGCAGAAGGGAACTGGGGACTGAGCTTTCAGGAAGACGGCGAGCCTCCTGTTGCCAACGCTACTTACGAAGAGCTGAAACAATATAATGCCTATTATGCAGAAAACACAGATGAAAAGATTTTATATCTGACCTTTGATGCCGGCTATGAAAACGGCTGTACTCCCGCAATCCTTAAGGCATTAAAAAAGCATAATGTTTCTGCCACATTCTTTGTTGTGGGTACCTATCTGGATGAAAATGAAGATCTAGTCAGGCAGATAACATCAGAGGGGCATACAATCGGCAACCATACATGGCATCACAAAGACATGTCCCAAATTTCTACTGCCGAAACTTTTGCAGAAGAAATGAATTATGTGGAACAAAAATACGGAGAAATCACAGGAAAGCCTATGACAAAATACTACAGGCCTCCTCAGGGGAAATATAACGAGGCAAATCTTAAAATGGCGCAGGAAATGGGATACAAAACCTTTTTCTGGAGTCTGGCCTATGTTGACTGGTATCAGGATGATCAGCCAACCCATGAGGAAGCATTTGAAAAGCTTATTGGAAGGGTACATCCCGGAGCAATTGTACTGCTGCACAGTACTTCCGCCACCAATGCGGAGATTCTTGATGAGCTGCTCACAAAATGGGAGGAAATGGGGTACACCTTCAAAACGCTTGATGATTTATAGTTTTACTTCAGGAAAGGTATTCTAAAGGGACGGCTGAATAAACTGCAGAAGTCCCTTGCTTACCTTTTCTGCATACTCCTTTGGACTCTCAGTCATCCCTTCCCTAATCCACTGCTCCAACAGCGCACCAAAGCCTCCTGCCGAATAACATGCAAAATATTCTCTGGCGATCTGTGGGATTTCATAACATGCAAGCACAAGAGTAGTTCTCTGATACTCCTGACACAGTTTCCCCAAATAACATCGCAGCACCTCATCCCTTTCCTTATAAAATCTGTAAAAAGTCCTCCGGGATATGTCCGCCCTTTTTGCAACCTCAGATACTGTAATCTGTGTATAATTCTTCTCCTCCATCAGTTTAAACAAAGCTTCCTCTATCATCCTGACCGACTGCTCCTTTTGTTTTTGGTGACCGTTCATACTTTTCTCCTTAAGATTGCACAAATCGTCTGTTTTGTAGCACTTCCTCTGCATTCCTTGATTAGCTGTTATCTATAATATATAATAAATTCTGTCACAAGTGTAGCATTTTTTTAATAACAAGAGGAGAATTTTTGTGAACAAGACAGTAATCATTTATGAATCAAAATATGGTTTTACAAAGCGCTACGCCGAATGGATTGCAGAAGCATTATCCTGTCCGGTTTTTGAACGAAAAAAATTTTGCCCGAAGAACCTTGCGCAGTATGATACCATTATTTACGGAGGAGGAATCTATGCAGGCGGCGTCAGCGGAATCAGGCTGATAACAGAAAACTGGAGCCTGCTTTCTGATAAGCAGGTAGTTCTCTTTACCTGCGGACTTGCAAATCCGGAGGATCCTTATAATATTTCTAATATCAGGAAAGCCTTATCTAAAGTTCTTTCAGACGACATGATGAGACAGATAGGCCTGTTTCATCTGCAGGGAGGCATTGATTATTCAAGGCTTAGTTTTATCCATAAAGCCATGATGTCCATGCTCCGTAAGATGCTGTTAAAAAAGGATGAAAGCGCTCTGGAAAAAGAAGACAGGCTGATTCTTAAAACCTATGGACAAAATCTAGATTTTGCTGATAAGGAAAGCATTCGGCCTTTAGTTGAATATGTTCTTTAAATCTTTTTGAAAGGAACCGCCTGCCCCGCGCATATTATAAGTGTAAGGCCTTAAGGAGTGAACATATATGTCGAAAGAAGAATTTACCGCTTTTGCAGCAAAATACATGGATACCATATATCGTGTGGCATATAGCTGGACAAAGAATCCCGATGACGCAAATGATGTGACGCAGGACGTTTTAATACAACTATTCAAAACTCCCAAGGAATTTGAATCAGATTCCCATTTAAAGAATTGGTTAATCAGAGTCACCGTCAATCAATGTAAAATGCTATTCCGATCCCCATGGAATAAAATAGAGGATATTGGAAAATATGCGGATACTCTTGGATTCGAAGAGGAAAGTCATCTGGCTCTGTTTCAGGCAGTGATGAATCTCGACAAGAAGTACAGAGTCCCGATTCTATTATTTTATTATGAAGGATATTCCACATCAGAAATTGCATCCATATTAAAAATACCGGAAAAAACGGTCAGTACCAGACTATTTCGAGCAAAAGCAAAATTAAAAGATTATCTGAAGGAGGAGTAAAAAATGACAGATAGGGAACAATTTCAGACAATTTTTGATAAGCTGCATGCTTCTCCGGACGTATTGACGGAGGTGCTGAATATGACAATAAAAGAGAAGGCGGTTCCAATTAGAAAAAAACGTTTTACACCTAAAGCTGCAGCCGCAGCAGCGGCATTGCTGCTTGTAGTTGGATCTGGCAGTGTAGTATATGCCATGGATCTTGGCGGCATCCAGAGAACCGTGCAGGTGTGGATTCACGGCGATCAGACAGATGCGACATTTACTGTAGAGAACGGAAGCTATACACTGCATTATAAAGATGAGGATGGAAATGATATTCGTCAAGGAGGCGGCGGTGTTGCATATGAGAACGGTACAGAAAGACCATTAACCGCTGACGAACTTTTGGAAGAAATAAATGCGCCAAAGCCAGAAGTTGAGTATAAAGCAGACGGAACGGTATGGCTTTATTGTCTGGAGCAGAAAATGGAAATCACAGATAAATTTGAAGATAATATTTGCTATGTGCAGTTAAAGGTTGATGGAGAAACACAGTATATTACAGTTAAATACCAGAACGGATATGCTATGAGTACTCATGGTTATGTACAGCCGGAAGAACTCAATTAAAGAGAGTATCCCAAAGTTTGTGTAAACCTCCAAACTGATGTAAGATAAGATTACA
>CAOJQZ010000027.1 GCA_948441955.1 uncultured Lachnospiraceae bacterium
CTCCCCCTCAAATGGAGCTACACGGTTGCAAAAAGCGTAAACTGTCCGCAGGGTAGACCGCTTACGGGAAAGCATCCACTGGAAGCTTCCCCGCACACAGAGCGAAAAAAAGCGCAAGCCCCTGAGATGGAACATTTCAGGGGCTTCTCTACCAATATCAGTTAAAATCCCGGTTACTTCATTATAAGGCATGGTGTAGCGCTGTGAGAGGTAGCGCATAGAAGCAGCCAGTTCTCCATCTGGACCTCCAAATTGTGTAATGATTATCTGAGCAATCTGAGGATTTGTCTGTGTGATTTTTACCGGGTGCTGCAATCTTTTTTCATAATTCCACATTTATCTGCATCCTCCTTCCTGCCATGGCCAGGGATTATCTATCCATGTCCAGCGTTCTGCAGGAGTACAGGCTGTATCGAGAGTTAAAGGACCATAATATTTTGCGTATTCCTTTAACGCTTGCACCCTCTGCTTTTTAAATTCTTCAAAATATTCCAGTGCGTCGCGATCACATGGATGTGTGTCAAGATAGAGTTTTACATCATCAACGGCAAAACTTGTTACATTGATCCATTCAAACAAGTCAGCACGGCAAGGTTTGTTATCTGACATTTTTAAGGCCTCCTGTTCCACAAAATGGTTTGTCGAGTTCCTCGAAGATGGTACCGCGGTGAAATCCTTTTTCTACCTCGTAAATATTCTGCCATTCCTGCCATGGAACGTAGGCCATTGCAAGCGGCATATCAGTAAGTTCATCGTATGTGGTCCGTGTGTCCCGGCATACCGGACATACGGCCTCAGGCCTGACCGGACATGCATCAGGCTGCGTCTGTCCACAGCTTCTGCGTCTCATATAATCCTGGGAATTATATCGGTAATTCGGCATATTCAAGCTCCTTTCATAAAACATTTGCAATATTATACTATGTAAAAAAAGGGAAGTTGTGCCGGAAGGCCTTTTTCCTGTTGTTTTTGTATTCATAAGTAGGTATAATAAAACATAATAGGGGTGTAGATATATGGCAAAGAGACAGACAGGGAAGAAAAAAACATATTATTTTGATTATAGTATGCTGGCAGTTTTAATATTTTTAGTATGCTTTGGGCTGGTGATGCTGTACAGTACCAGCTCGTACAGTGCCTTGATAGATTATGGGGACAGTATGTATTATTTTAAACGTCAGATTATATTTTGCATTGCAGGCTTTGCCGGAATGCTTGTTGTTTCCCGTATAAATTATCATTTCTATATTAAATGGGCAAAGTATCTGTATCTTGTATCTATTGTTTTGATGCTGCTTGTGCAGACACCTCTTGGGAAGACAGTAAATGGTGCAAGAAGATGGATTCAGCTTCCGATGGGACAGCAGTTCCAGCCTGCAGAAGTGGCAAAGATTGCAGTTATATTATTTATTCCGGTGGTAATTATTAAACTGGGAAAGAATGCAAAGACGCTGCAGGGAATAGGGAGAATTTTGGCCTGGGGCGGAGCTTCGGCTTTTTGCGTATATAAATTTACTGAAAATCTCAGCACAGCAATTATTGTATTTGGAATTACCTGTATTATGATTTTTGTGATGCATCCAAAGACCACACCGTTTATTGTACTTGCCGCGGCGGGCTTTGCAGTGCTTTTTGCAGGGATACAGATCCTAAAAAGGGTGGCGGTAACAAGTAATAATTTCCGGATGCAGCGGATCATTACATGGCTGGATCCGGAAAGATATGCAACAGATGACGGATATCAGACTCTTCAGGGACTTTACGCGATTGGATCTGGCGGTTTCTTTGGAAAGGGCCTGGGCAACAGCGCTCAGAAGATGATTATTCCTGAGGTTCAGAATGATATGATTCTTTCAGTTATATGCGAGGAGCTGGGCGTGTTTGGAGCTATCATCATACTTGTGCTGTTTGCTATGCTTTTATACAGATTACTTTTTATTGCGCAGAATGCACCGGATATGTATAGTTCTATGGTGGTAACAGGGATCTTTGCACACATTGCGCTTCAGGTAATCTTAAATGTAGCGGTTGTTACAAATTTTATTCCTACGACTGGTATAACGCTTCCATTTATCAGCTACGGGGGTACTTCCCTTTTATTTTTGCTGGCAGAGATGGGGATTGCTTTCGGGATTTCTAAAAGCATTAAAATAGAAGAATAAAAGACTTTATTTTCTTTCTGAAGTATGTTATGATTATATATGTAGTATTAAAAACTACATATAATAGAAACGAAGAACATGCGAAGGGGTATGGGAAGAGATGAGTTATAAGATTATTGTGGATAGTTGTGGTGAACTGACAGAGGAGATGAAAGAAAGCGGACATTTTGAAACAGCATCTCTGGAGATTGATGTGAATGGTCATCATATCATAGATGATGAGACTTTTAATCAGGCAGACTTTTTAAAATATGTGGCAGAATCGCCGGAATGTCCGAAATCGTCCTGTCCTTCGCCGGAAAGATATATGGAGGCATATCACTGCGAGGCGGAGCATGTATATGCGGTGACTTTATCTGCAGAGCTTAGCGGATCATATAACAGTGCAGTACTTGGGAAGAACCTGTATACGGAAGAATATGGAAAGAAGGATATTTATGTGTTTAATTCCCGATCCGCGTCGATTGGAGAGACACTTATTGCTCTTAAAATTCAGGAGTGTGAAGACAAGAGTATGACTTTCGAGGAGACTGTCTGTCATGTGGAGAACTACATTAAGGAACAAAACACGTATTTTGTGCTGGAGACGTTGGAAACATTGCGGAAGAATGGAAGACTTACGGGTCTTAAAGCAATCATGGCTACTGCTTTGAATATCAAGCCTGTTATGGGAGCAACACCGGAGGGTACGATCTGTCAGTTAGGACAGGCGCGTGGGATGAAGAAGGCGCTTCTGAAAATGGGAGAACATATCATTTCTGATGTAAAGAACTCTAAAGAGAAGATTTTAGCTATCTCACACTGCAATTGTAAAGAAAGGGCAGAGGCAGTGAAGGCAATGCTGAAGAGTAAGGCAGATTTTAAAGATATTATTATACTGGACACGGCAGGAATCAGCAGTATGTATGCCGCAGACGGCGGGATAATTGTAGTTGTATAAATTTTAAATCTGTGCTACAATAAAAACGTTAGAGACTAATGATAGAGGGAGTTTTTGTATATGAGTCAGGAAAAAGTAGACAGATATAAAAAGGAAAAAGCAAACCGGAAGCAGAATATGAAAAAGAAGAAATTTGCCAATGTAGTGCGTAAATGCATAGTAATGATTGTTGGCCTTTTGCTTGTTGTATGGATTGGATATTCTGCTTATGATTTATATGATACTAATAAGGAACCAGATAAGGTGCAGATAGATTATCGTGCTTTTGATGATTTTTCACAAGGGATTACAGATGCTGCAACAAAAGCTGCAGAGGGGGCAGAGGCACAAGAATAACATAGTATATAGACAGAATATTAAAGATGATAAGAAAAAAACAGATTTTAGAGATTTCCCGAAGGAGGAGACTTTAAAATCTGTTTTTTTGTATGATTTTGCTTTGGTAAATCAATCTGCTTTTTTGTAAAAATAAAAAAAACACTTGAAATGTGCCATGAAGTGTTTTAGAATGGGTTTAAGTGGTAATAAGTGGTGAAAAGTGGTTTGAAGTGGAGAAAAAGTGTGATACAGGACATCTGCTTTGAATAAAGAGGGAGAACACGATGTTGAAGGGAGAATTTAGCCATAATATTGACGTTAAAGGCAGATTGATTATTCCAGCTAAGTTTCGTGACGATTTAGGGGAGAATTTCGTTATAACGAAGGGAATGGAGAACTGCTTGTATATATACCCGGAAAATGAATGGGCTGCCTTCGAAGAAAAGCTTAATGCACTGCCGACTACCACAGACAAAAAAGCCCGTGCTTTCGCATATTTTTTCCAGGGGAGTGCAACAGATGGAGATTTGGATAAGCAGGGGCGGACATTAATTCCTTCTGTGCTAAGATCCTATGCAAAACTTGATAAAGAGGTTGTGTTTGTCGGTATGGGGAAGCGAGCCGAGATATGGGACAAGGCAAGATGGGAAGAGAAGAATGCTGAAGTGGAGCTTGGCATTGAAGATATTGCATCAGATATGGAAGCAAGTGGGTTTAGTATCTAGAGGGAGAAGATATGGAATTCAGTCACAAATCAGTATTGCTTGAAGAAACTGTTAACGGATTAAATATTAAACCGGACGGTATCTATACAGATGGTACATTAGGCGGAGGCGGACATGCATATGAGGTATGCAGACGTCTGAGTAATAAGGGAAAGTTTGTAGGAGTAGATCAAGACGCTGCGGCAATAGAGGCTGCAGGTTATCGGTTAAAAGACTTCGGGGAGAAGGTCACTATAGTGAGAAGCAACTATTGTGATATGAAGTCACAGCTTCAAAAATTAGGCATTGACAGGGTCGATGGGATCGTTCTCGATCTGGGCGTATCGTCTTATCAGCTTGATACGGCAGAACGAGGATTCTCTTATCGCGAGGATGCGCCTCTGGATATGCGGATGGATGCGCGGAAGAAGTGCACAGCCAGAGACATCGTCAATGAATACGATGAAATGGAACTTTACCGTGTGATACGGGACTACGGAGAAGACAAATTTGCGAAGAATATAGCGAAGCATATCGTGCAGGAGAGAAAACTGCATCCAATTGAAACAACAGGAGAGCTGGCAGATATTATCCGGCATGCTATTCCCATGAAGTATCAGAAGAAAGCCGGACATCCTGCAAAGCGGACGTTTCAGGCTATTCGTATTGAATTGAACAGAGAATTGGATGTTCTTGAAAATTCATTGGATGATATGATTGATTTATTGAATCCGGGGGGAAGATTGTGTATTATAACATTTCATTCACTGGAGGACAGGATTGTGAAGAGTGCTTTCAGACGGAATGAGAATCCCTGTATATGTCCGCCGGATTTTCCGGTATGTATGTGCGGAAAAATTTCAAAAGGGAGAGTTGTGACCAGAAAGCCCATATTGCCGGGAGAAGAGGAGAAGAGGAGCAATAGCCGTTCAAAAAGCGCTAAGCTCAGGATTTTTGAACGGGGACAGATTTTATCATAGAGAGGGGTGAATGCAATGGCGGCAAAACATGCGCGGACAGGGAAACGAAGGAGCAGCGGGACAGCAGGGCAGATGTATGTATATGGAAATGTTGTGGCCAGACCGTCCTATGAGCCTGTAAGACGGGAGGAGATTCCCGGCATCAGAAAAGAAACAAGCAGTCAGGTGAAAAAGAACCGGAAGCAGGCGCTTCGCATGAATCCGGGATATGTTATGTTCCTTACTCTTGCAGCCATGCTTGCGCTCGTTATATGTGTTAACTATGTAAAGCTTCAGTCAAGAATTACAAAGCGTTCTGAAAATATTACGGCTTTGCAGGCAGAACTGGCTGATATGAGAGAAGAGAATAATACAAGATATAACTTTGTAATGGATGCGGTAAATCTTGACGAGATCAGGACAAAGGCGCAGAATGAGCTTGGCATGGTATATGCGTCTGAGGATCAGATTGTAGAGTATAGCAGTCCATTGGCAGATTATGTGAAGCAATATGGAGATATACCTGAAAACGGAGTTCTTGCCCAATCGGATAAACATGAGGATTAGGGGGTATTATGGCGGGAAGAATGAAGAAAAAACGAAACATTTTCAAAAGAAAATTCACCAAACTAATGCAGAAAAAGCTGGTAATACTCTTTTTAGGGATTGTACTGGCTTTTGCTGTTTTGGTAGGAAGAATTACTTATATTAATGCGTCAAATGGAGAAATATATTCGAAGCTTGTGCTTGACCAGCAGCAGTACGGAAGTCGGGCAATTCCTTTTAGGAGAGGGGATATCGTGGATCGCAACGGGACGAAGCTTGCCACTAGTACCCGAGTCTATAATGTTATACTTGATGTTAAGGTGATGTTAAGCGAAGAGAAATATATGGAACCCACAATTGCAGTATTATCAGAGCTGTTTAGCCTTAATCCAGAGGATATCCGTACGCTGGCAAAGGAGAATCCTTCCAGCAGATATGCTGTTCTTTTGAAAGGGATTGATTATGATAAGGCAAAGGAATTTGAAAAGATCGATAATGATGACGAGAATTATCCTGATGTAAACGGAATATGGCTTGAGGAGGACTACGTACGAACCTATCCCTACAATTCGCTTGCCAGTGATGTGATTGGCTTCACAGTTGACGGAAATGTAGGAAGCAATGGAATTGAAGATTACTATAATTCTGTTCTGAATGGTACAGACGGAAGGGCGTATGGATACCAGGATGAGGATGCTGCCTTTGAAAGAACCGTAAAGGAGCCGGAAAATGGCAGTACGGTGGTATCTACGATTGATCTTCAGGTGCAAAGTATTGTGGAAAAGCATATACTTGCATTTAATGAGGAACACAGGGACAGTGCATGGACTGGCGAGGGAAGTAAAAACACGGCAGTAATTGTTATGAACCCTCAGAATGGAGAGATACTGGCGGAAGCGTCGTATCCTAATTATGATCTGAATCATCCAAGAGAATTAAGCGCTTACTATGGAGAAGAAGAGCTTGATAATATGACGGATGAGGAGACGCTGGATACATTATATTCTCTTTGGAATAACTTTTGCGTCAGTGAAACTTTTGAACCGGGCTCTACAATAAAGCCATTTACAGTAGGGGCCGGGCTTGAGCTTGGCAAGCTTACAGGAGGGGAGTCCTACACCTGTAACGGCTTTGTTCAGACAGAGGAGTGGAAGATTAAATGTAACAATGAATCAGGGCATGGTGCGCAGACACTGAAGCGGGCGGTGGAAAACTCCTGCAATGTGGCGCTTATGGACATAGGTGAAGAGCTTGGCGTAAAAGATATGGTCAGATATCAGAAGGTATTCGGGTTTGGAGAGTGCTGTGGAGTGGATCTTCCGGGAGAAATGCCGGGACTTCTCTATACAGAGGAGAATATGGATCAGGTCAGCCTTATAACGAATGCATTCGGACAAAATTTTACGGTATCCATGACTCAGCTTGCAGCTTCCTTTTGTTCGCTTGTTAACGGGGGAGATTACTATGAACCGCATGTGGTAAAACAGATTCAGGATGAAAATGGAAATGTAACAGAAAATAAAAATCCTGTTTTAATAAAGAAAACAATTTCAAAAGAGACAAGCGACATATTGAAGGATTATATGCTGGGGGTTGTAACAGAGGGAACAGGATCCGCCGCATATGTAGAGGGATATGATGTGGGGGGGAAGACAGGTACAGCAGAAAAGCTGCCCCGTGATGACAAGAAGCATCTTCTGTCATTTATAGGCTATGCACCGCAGGATAATCCACAGGTGGTAGTGTATGTTGTGGTTGATGAAGTGAATTCTGAGATTCCCACGGACGGAAAGCTTGCGCCTGGACTTGCAGCGGACATTATGGAAGAAATATTTCCATATCTTGGCGTTCCAAAATCTTCTTCGGCAGGAGACGAATGATACAAATAAAAGAATAACCTCGGGAAAGCAATAATAAGTTATAAAAACAGCTTTTTCGAGGTTTTATAATTATGAAGAATAAAACATATAATAAGAGAAAAATGCTGGTAGTATTCGTTTGCGCTACGGTAATTATATTGGGCCTTGCAGGACGTCTTGTCTATTTGATGGTTTTTGATGCGGAATATTACCAGAAAAAAGCAGAGGATCTTCATGAAAGGGAACGGGAGATAAAGGCTGCCAGAGGAGAAATTGTAGATGCAAATGGAACAGTGCTTGCTACAAATAAGACGGTTTGTACAATATCTGTCATTCACAGTCAAATTACAGATTCTGAGAGAGTAATCAGGGAATTGTCACATATTTTAGAGATGGATGAAAAGACTGTGAGAGAACGAGTGGAAAAAGTATCTTCCATGGAACGCATTAAGACAAATGTCGACAAAGAGACAGGGGATATGATACGTAATCTGGAACTTGACGGTGTAAAAGTAGACGAGGACTTTAAAAGATATTATCCATATAATGAGCTGGCGTCAAAAGTGCTGGGATTCACGGGGGGAGACAATCAGGGAATTATCGGGCTGGAGGTAAAATATGAGGATTATCTGAAAGGAAAGAATGGAACGATCCTTACAACTACCGATGCCAGAGGCGTGGAGCTTGATGCGGTGGCAGAGGACAGAATTGAGCCGGTTGCCGGAAATACTCTGCAGATAAGTATTGATTATAATATTCAAATGTATGCTCAGCAGATGGCAGAAAAGGTAATGGAAGAAAAACAGGCGGATAAAGTGGCAATTTTGCTTATGAACCCTAAAAATGGAGAGATTATTGCAATGGTAAATGTGCCGGAATTCAATCTGAACGATCCGTTCACGTTGAATACGGGAGCGGACGGTGAATCTCTTTCTGATGAGAAGAAGCAGGATGCTTTAAATCAAATGTGGAGGAATGGCTGTATTAACGACACCTATGAGCCGGGGTCTACATTTAAGATAATCACAGCATCCGCCTGTCTGGAGGAAAAGGTGGTTTCGCTTACGGATAATTTCAGCTGTCCCGGATATAAGATTGTGGAAGATAGAAAAATCCGCTGCCATAAGGTGGGAGGACACGGCGCAGAGACCTTTGTAGAAGGTATTCAGAACTCTTGTAATCCGGTTTTTATTGAGATTGGGCTGAGGCTTGGAGTAGAGAAATTTTGTGATTATTTCAGCCAGTTTGGGCTTATGGGAATGACGGGAGTAGATTTGCCGGGAGAGGCATCCACTATCATGCATAAGGAGGAAAACATCGGTCAGGTGGAGCTCGCTACCATAAGTTTTGGACAGTCCTTTCAGGTGACGCCGATGCAGATGGCGGCTACTGTCAGCTCACTGGTAAATGGAGGGATAAGAGTAACTCCCCACTTTGGAGTACGTGTGCTTGATAAAGAGGGAGAGGAGATAGAAAAATTCTCTTATGATACCGGAAACCGCATTGTTTCAGAGGGAACCTCGGAAACAATGCAGATGCTTCTGGAAAGCGTAGTTTCTGAGGGATCTGGAAAAAACGCATATGTGGAGGGATATCATATCGGAGGAAAAACAGCGACCTCTCAAACATTGCCAAGAAGTGCCAATAAATATATCTCCTCTTTTATCGGTTTTGCTCCGGCAGACGACCCGCAGATACTTGGAATGTGCGTAATCTATAATCCACAAGGGATTTACTATGGCGGAACGATTGCTGCGCCGGTGATCGGAGATATTTTTGAGAATATATTCCCTTATCTTGGCATTGAAAAAGACTGAGAAATGAAGTATACTATGTAAGGTTAGAGGAAAGATAACAAAAGAGGCTAAGAGGTGGATTATGGATTATACAGTATTTGTTCCGGTGATTATTGCGTTTGTGTTAAGTGTTGTTATGGGACCGGTGATCATTCCGATTCTGAGGAGACTGAAAATGGGGCAGACTGAGCGGGAGGATGGGGTAAAATCTCATCTTAAGAAAGCGGGAACTCCAACTATGGGCGGTGTGATTATTTTGATAAGTGTTGTTGTGACCTCAGTACTTTATATTGGGGATTATCCGAAGATCATTCCGATTTTATTTGTTACACTTGGATTCGGCTTAATTGGATTTCTGGATGATTATCTGAAGGTTGTTTTGAAGCGTTCAGATGGTTTGTTCCCTATGCAGAAAATGGCGCTTCAGATTGTGGTCACAGCAGTTTTTGCTTTTTATCTGGTGAAATTTACAGACGTATCTCTGGCTATGCTGATTCCCTTTTCCGGAGGCAGATATCTGGATATCGGATGGCTGTCGCTTCCTCTTTTATTTATTGCCGTAATTGGAACGGTAAATGGAACAAACTTTACAGATGGATTAGACGGGCTTGCATCCAGTGTTACAGTACTTGTGGCGACTTTTTTTACTGTAGTGGCAATCGGCACAGGGAGTGGAATTGAGCCGGTGACCTGCGCAGTGGTGGGAAGTCTGCTTGGATTTCTTCTGTTTAATGTATACCCTGCCAGTGTGTTTATGGGAGATACCGGTTCGCTGGCTCTTGGAGGTTTTGTGGCATCTACCGCCTACATGCTCCAGATGCCTATATTTATTCTGATTGTGGGATTGGTTTATCTAATAGAGGTTTTATCGGTTATGATACAGGTTACGTATTTTAAAAAGACCGGGGGGAAAAGAATTTTTAAGATGGCTCCTATTCATCATCATTTTGAGCTTTGCGGCTGGTCGGAGACAAGGGTAGTTGCGGTGTTTTCCATTGTAACAGCCATTCTCTGTCTGATTGCGCTGATGGCCATGTAGGAAGAAATGTACAATTGACAGGAGGAAGGTATGGAAGTTAAAGGGAAAAAGGTGCTTGTATTCGGTTCTGGCATTAGCGGAATCGGAGCAGTCAGGCTTTTAGAAAAACAGGAAGCGGAAGTAATTCTTTATGACGGCAATGAGAAGCTTGACAAAGACAAGATAAGGAGGCAGCTGGAAGTTAACACTGAGCTTCAGATTATTACCGGAGCATTTCCGGAGGAGCTGTTAAAAGAGATTGATCTGACTATATTAAGTCCCGGCGTCCCAACGGATCTCCCGGTGATTTTTAAAATGCATGAAAAAGGGATCCCTGTGATTGGCGAGGTGGAGCTTGCCTATGAGTATGGAAAGGGAGATATTCTTGCAATCACCGGCACGAATGGCAAAACGACAACCACGACGCTTCTTGGTCAGATTATGAAAAAATTCAGGCCAGGGGATGTATTTGTGGTAGGCAATATCGGAAATCCTTATACGGTTGCAGCGGGACATATGACAGAAAGTTCTGTTGCTGTTGCAGAGATGAGCAGCTTTCAGCTTGAAAGCATCAAAAGCTTTCGGCCGAATGTAAGCGCCATATTAAATTATACGCCGGATCATTTAAACCGGCATCATACAATGGAGGCCTATATTTCTGCAAAGGAAAACATTGCGCGTAATCAGACGGAAGAGGACTATTGCATTTTGAATTATGAAGAAGAGATCATGCGCGAATTTGGAAGGAATCTTAAATGTCAGGTTCTATATTTCAGCAGCCGGCGTAAACTAGAGAGAGGAATATACCTTGACGGTGATGTGATTATTTACAAAAATCCGGAAGAGATAGCTGTATGCAATATTTCTGAGCTCCAGATACTTGGAATACACAATTATGAAAATGTGATGGCCGCAGTTATAATGGCCGCGGTATATGGTGTGCCGATGGAGCTTATACGCAATGCAATTCGGGAGTTTAAAGGAGTGGAGCATCGGATTGAATTTGTGACAGAAAAATGCGGCGTAGCATATTATAATGATTCCAAGGGAACAAATCCGGATGCAGCGATTAAAGGTATTCAGGCGATGAACCGTCCAACGATACTTCTTGGCGGCGGTTATGATAAAGACTCGGAATATACAGAGTGGATCAGGAGCTTTGACGGGAAAGTAAAAAAGCTCATCCTTATGGGAGCAACCAGAGAAAAGATTGCTGCGGATGCCGAAAAATGCGGTTTTCATGACTACATCTATGCGGATACTTTTGATGAGGCGGTTTATCTGGCAACAGAGCTTTCAGCGCCGGGCGATGCGGTGCTTTTGTCGCCGGCATGTGCAAGCTGGGGAATGTTTCCTAACTATGAGGTACGTGGAGAGAAGTTTAAAGAAATTGTAAATTCCTTATAAGGAGAGCATGACGGATTGATTCGACGGGAAAAGGGAAGATATGATTATACACTTCTTATTGCGCTGGGTTTACTTATTATTATGGGACTGGTGATTCTCTACAGTACGAGCGCTTATAATGGAGAAGTTAGGTTTCACGACAAATTTTACTATCTGAAAAAGCAGGTGTTTGCGACCAGTCTTGGAATTGCCGGTATGTTTTTTGTGGCGGAGATGGATTATCATGTATGGAAATCCGTGGCATTTCTCGGGTATCTGTCGGCAATACTTTTAGCTCTTGCGGTAATGTTTGTAGGAGAAGAATACAATGGGTCCAAAAGATGGCTGTCTTTGGGCCCGTTTTCATTTCAACCCTCTGAGTTCGCTAAAGTGGCAGTCATTTTATTTCTTGCTGTCATTGTGACAAAGAACGTAAAGGACATGGGGAAAATGAAAACAATGATTCGCATAATGGTATCAATTCTTCCGATTGTGGGTCTTGTGGGAGCAAGCAATTTAAGTACTGCGATTATTATTCTGGGGATTGGTGTAATTCTTGTTTTTGTTGCAAGTCCCAAATACGGACAATTTATTATAATGGGAATTTTAGGTGTTGGATTCATGGCAGTGTTTCTGGCGCTTGAAAGCTATCGTCTGGAACGGCTGGAGATTTGGCGTAATCCGGAAAATTTTGAAAAAGGATATCAGACTCTTCAGGGCCTGTATGCTATCGGTTCAGGAGGACTTTTTGGCAGAGGGCTTGGCGCAAGTGTACAAAAGCTGGGGTTTGTTCCGGAAGCCCAGAACGATATGATATTTTCCATTGTCTGTGAGGAACTGGGACTTTTCGGAGCAGGTTTTCTGCTCATATTATTTCTCGTTTTGATATGGAGATTTTTTGTGATAGCAACCCACGCCAAAGACTTATTTGGCGCCCTCATAGCGACTGGAGCCATGGCGCATATGATGATACAGGTAATCCTGAACATTGCAGTAGTTACAAATACAATTCCCAACACAGGAATAACTCTTCCATTCGTAAGCTACGGAGGAACCTCCGTGGTATTCCTTCTAATAGAAATGGGGCTTGTCTTAAGTGTGTCAAAGGTGATACAATGAACGCATAGCGACGAGCGCAGCATAAGAGGGTGATGCCCTGGCAGATGCTCGCATCTGCCAGGGCATCACCCTCTTATGCTATGTGAGTGCAACGAACAGTGAGGGAACGAAGTTCCCGAGGTGAGTGCAGGTAGAACAGTGAGGGAACGAAGTTCCCGAGGTGAGTGCAAGCAGAACAGTGAGGGAACGAAGTTCCCGAGGTGAGTGCAAGCAGAACAGTGAGGGAACTGGGTTCCCGAGGCGAGCGCGGTGGAACAGAGAGGTGGATTTTAATGGAGAGAGAAAAAAATCAGTATGAGGAACAGCATTCGGTAAAAAGAAAGAAGAGCCATAAGCTATATGCGTTCATTGTTCTTTTACTAGGACTCATTATTATCGCGCTGACGCTGCTCGTCTTTTTTCATATACAGAAAATAGAAATCACAGGAAATGAGTATTGTACAGACAGACAGATTGCGGATACGCTACAAAGTGACAAGTATTCGGTAAACAGTATTTATGTGTGCGTCAAATATGCATTGGGGTATGGGGAACAGCTTCCGTGTATAGAAAAAATGAAGGTCAGAATGGGATGGCCGTGGGTTTTGAAGGTAGAAGTGAAAGAAAAGCAGATTGTAGGATACCTCTTTACCAGCGATCAGCAGTATGCATATTTTGACAAGGAAGGTCTGATTGTAAAGAAGGGTCAAAAATATATAGAAGGAATTCCATGTGTAGAGGGAACAGGGGTGGAGGATATTGAGCTTTATAAGCGGATAGATAATGGAAATTCTGGAATATTTGAAGAGATTCTTGAAGCATCCCAGGAATTCAGAAAATATGAGAGGATAGTAGATAAAATTGTATGTAAAAATAATAGAATATACATATATATTGGCAAAATATGCATTTCTCTTGGAGATAATGTGACTCCAGAGAAAATTGCGCAGATTGATCCAATTCTTGAAGAGCTGGAAGGAAGAGAAGGAACTCTCCATTTAGAGAACTATGGAGAAGGAAGGGAAACTATAACTTTTGATATTGGTGAATTTCCAGAAGAAAATTAAGAAAAATAATCGAATTCTATTGATATTTTGAACAAAAGTCTATATTATAGAGTATATATGGCGAAGTGTAATTATATACACGTGTCAATACATGGGGTGTATAAGATATATAATAAGGATAACAAAGGAGGAGAAACCCTTGCTAGAAATTAAAACAAATGAATCAGAAGCAGCGGCAAAAATAATTGTTGTAGGAGTAGGCGGTGGCGGTAACAATGCTGTTAACCGAATGATAGATGAACAGATTGCCGGTGTGGAATTTATTGCAATTAATACAGATAAGCAGGCACTGCAGTTAAGTAAGGCTCCAACGCTTATGCAGATCGGAGAGAAGATTACGAAGGGTCTTGGTGCGGGAGCGAGACCTGAGGTTGGTGAGAAGGCGGCAGAAGAGAGCGCGGAGGAGATATCGGCGGCACTTAAAGGGGCGGATATGGTATTCGTTACCTGCGGCATGGGAGGCGGAACAGGAACTGGTGCGACTCCGGTTGTTGCGCGCATTGCTAAAGGATTAGGAGCTTTGACCGTTGGTGTAGTAACTAAGCCGTTCCGTTTTGAGTCAAAAACACGTATGACAAATGCGCTTTCTGGGATTGAAAAACTAAAAGAGAGCGTTGATACATTAATTGTTATTCCGAATGACAAGCTTCTGGAAGTAGTGGATAGGCGTACTACTATGCCGGAAGCATTGAAGAAGGCTGATGAGGTTTTGCAGCAGGGTATTCAGGGTATTACAGACCTGATTAATGTGCCGTCACTTATTAATCTTGACTTTGCCGATGTACAGACTGTTATGACGGATAAAGGTATTGCACATATTGGTATTGGACAAGGCAGGGGCGACGATAAGGCATTAGAGGCTGTAAAGCAGGCGGTTGCAAGCCCTCTTCTTGAAACTACGATTGCAGGAGCTTCCCATGTTATCATCAATGTATCTGGTGATATTACTCTTATGGATGCATCAGATGCTGCAGAATATGTGCAGGAACTGGCGGGTGATCAGGCTAATATCATTTTTGGTGCGATGTATGATGACTCCAGGGCTGATGAAGCGACCATTACCGTTATTGCAACAGGTCTTCATAATGTGGGAGGAAGCGCATCCAAGTTGAAATCAAGACTGGAGAATCAGAGACCGGGAACTGTAACGGCAGATACTGGTTATGAGAGAACAGCGGTAAAACAGCCCGCACAAGTGCCGAAGCTTGATCTTGGCATGGCGCCTTCAAAAGCGGGTGTACAGTCTGCAGCGGTTCCGAGAAGGACGGTAGGCGGTACGGCTCCGTCTCTTGAAGTACCTAAAACACCTACAAGCCGTGTAAAGGAGCAGTCTATTAAAATACCGGATTTCTTTAGAAAGTAAATTATTTCTTTTAATATAATATGGGGCGGAATTTAAAATTCCGCCCCATATTATATTTTATAATGTCTCTATTTTCATGTCGAAACAAACCTTTTTTTTTCTCACAGCATCTGACAAATTCTTTATTTCATCCCTCGTATAATAAGTGCATCATCTTAAATGAAAGAAGGTGGAACGTGTACTATGAATTGTACATAGATGCATTTTTTCTTGTGAATTTTACGATGGATTACATTTTACTAAGCCTTGTCCGGAGGATGCTTTCCTGTCCGGCTACACACGGAAGTATTCTGGCTGGAGCAGCGCTTGGAGCATTATGCACATGTATTATTACAGTAATCCCCGGAATAAATGTATTCGTAAAATTCATATTGTTCCACGGAGTTTTAAATATTCTGATGATTAAAACAGGACTTAGGATCGGGTGGAATAAAACATTTCTAAGGGCTTATATATTACTTTACATAAGTGGATTTCTCATGGGCGGAATTATGGAATATCTGCATCAGTATATAAGAGTAGGAAGCCTGTTTTTTGCACTTGCAATAGCAGGGTATTCAGTCAGTCTTGGTATTTGGAAGCTTTTGACTTATATCGCAGAGAGAAAGGTAAGACATTGCCGTGTGCGGCTTTCAAAGGACGGAAGAGAGTATGAAGCCGAAGCGCTGGTGGATACTGGAAACAGGCTGCGTGATCCGATGACAGGAAAACCAGTAAGCATTCTTTCTCAAGAAGCCGCCAGAATATTTGCAGCTGATGTATATGATGAAGATGCTGTTTCAGGCTGCTGGTATATTCCTTATCATACCATCGGAAATGCAGAGGGTATGATGCAGGCATTTTCTTTAGATTATATGTGTGTATTTACGGATACGATGCTCAGAATAGAAAAACCGGTTATAGCGATATGTGAAGAATATATGACGGCGGATGATTATGAGATGATTTTAAATCCTGATTTATTATAGGAGGGATTATTTATGGTAATAAAAGTAGCAGTGCCGCATCAATTTAAGCTAAAAGTTATTCCGGATTTTCGGACCTTGTTATTTCCGGACAGGAAGGATATTCATTATATCGGAGGATCGGAGATTTTACCGGCGCCTCTTGAGACAGATGAAGAAGCAGCGGTAATAGAAGAACTGGGAACGGAGGAAGATGAGCAGGCAAAGAAGCTTTTGATTGAGCACAATCTTCGTCTGGTGGTATATATTGCAAAAAAATTTGATAATACAGGAGTAGGTGTGGAAGATTTGATTTCGATTGGCACAATAGGACTGATCAAAGCTATTAATACATTTAATCCGAATAAAAACATTAAGCTTGCCACATATGCTTCCAGATGTATTGAAAACGAGATTTTAATGTATTTAAGACGTAATAATAAAACAAAGCTGGAAGTTTCCATTGATGAACCGTTAAATGTAGATTGGGATGGAAATGAGCTTCTTCTGTCGGATATCCTGGGAACCGAGGAGGATACTATTTACAGAAATATTGAACAGGAGGTGGAGCGGAAGATTCTGCTCAGAGCGATTAATCATCTTTCCGGACGGGAACGGATGATCATCAGGATGAGATTTGGGCTTGGAACGCCAGACGGGGAGGAAAAGACCCAGAAAGAAGTGGCAGACATTTTGGGCATCTCCCAGTCGTATATCTCCCGGCTTGAAAAAAAGATCATGCAGCGATTAAAGAAAGAGATGGTAAAGTATTCATAGCCACGGATAAAAAAACATGCTACAATAAAAGAAAAAGGAGTTGTGCTTATGAGACTTACTTTTATTGGGGCGGATCATGAGGTGACCGGAAGCTGTCATCTTTTGGAAGCGTGTGGAAAAAATATTCTGGTGGACTGTGGAATGGAGCAAGGGCCGGATCTATACGAGAATCAGGAGATACCTGTAACGGCGGGAGACATTGATTTTGTTCTTTTGACTCATGCGCATATCGATCATTCCGGGAAGATTCCTCTTCTTTGTAAGGAGGGATTTTCAGGGGAGATAGTAACAACATTTGCTACGGCGGATTTATGCAATATTATGCTTCGTGACAGTGCTCACATTCAGGAATTTGAGGCAGAGTGGAGAAACCGTAAGGCTAAGAGAAGCGGCGGAGAACATTATGAGCCGATGTATACTATGGAGCACGCAGATGCGGCAATCAAGCTTCTTGCACCATGCGATTATGACCAGAAGATTGTGCTGTGTGAAGGGATTGAGATTCGGTTTACAGATATGGGTCATCTTCTCGGCTCAGCTGCGATTGAGGTGTGGATCACAGAGGATGGCGTGTCGAAAAAGATTGTCTTTTCAGGAGATGTGGGTAATCTTGAACAGCCGATCATTAAGGATCCGCAATATGTGAAAGAGGCGGATTATGTTGTGATTGAATCTACATACGGAAACAGAATACACGGGGAAGATAAGCCGGATTATGTGGGGGAATTTACGAGGATATTAAGGGAGACATTTATCAAGGGCGGAAATGTGGTCGTACCCTCCTTTGCAGTAGGACGTACACAAGAGCTTCTTTATTTTATTCGTGAGATTAAGGAAAGAAATCTTATTCCAGAGTTTCCGAATTTTGAGGTTTATGTTGACAGTCCGCTGGCAATTGATGCGACTACAGTGTTTAATAAAAATGTAAAATCCTGCTTTGATGAGGATGCCATGAGGCTGGTGGAAAAAGGGATTAATCCGCTGGTGTTTCCAGGGTTAAAAACAACAATTACGAGTGACGAATCACGAATGATTAATTTTGACAGTAAACCCAAGGTTATTCTGTCAGCATCCGGAATGTGCGAGGCGGGCCGTATCCGTCATCATCTTAAGCATAATCTCTGGCGGTCAGAAAGTACGATTTGCTTTGTAGGGTATCAGGCTGTCGGGACTCTTGGAAGAAAGCTTATTGAAGGAGCGGACTGTGTGAAGCTGTTTGGTGAAACTGTAGAGGTGAATGCAAAGATAGAATCTCTGAAGGGAATCAGCGGACATGCAGATATGAATGGACTGTTGAGGTGGCTTTCCGGGTTTGGTAAGGCGCCGGAGTATGTGTTTGTTGTTCACGGCGAGGATACTGTTACAGATGATTTTGCACAGACTATAACAGAAAAGTTTGGCTGTCCTGCGTTTGCTCCATATTCCGGAGGGTGTGTGGATCTTGCTACAGGTGAAATTCTCTCTGCCGGAATCAGAGAGCCAAAAAAGACGGCAGAAAAGCCGGCACAGGCGAAAAAACACACGATATTTGCCCGTGTGGTTGCAGCGGCAAAACGGCTGCTTGAGGTGGTATATAAGAATGAAGGGCTGGCGAATAAAGAACTGGTTAAGTTTGAGAATCAGATTCAGAATCTGGCGGATAAGTGGGACAGGTAATAATCTGGGACGGAGTAAATTTAAATTTACTCCGTCCCAGATTGAAAATACCCTGTCCCCATTTAAGAGAGGTACTGTTTCATAGTTCGAAGCGCATTTTTTTCCAGACGGCTTACTTGAGCCTGTGAGATTCCAACGTCTTCTGCTACTTCCATCTGTGTTTTTCCTTCGAAAAAGCGGAGTGTGATGATATGTCTTTCGCGGTCGCTTAAATGTTCCATGGCGGCCTGAAGAGACAGATTTTCGACCCATTTTTCTTCTTTATTTTTTGTGTCGCTGATTTGATCCATGACATACAGGGCATCGCCGCCGTCATTATACACGGGTTCCTGGAGACTCATAGGTGCCTGAATGGCATCTAAGGCAAATACAATGTCTTCTTTAGAAATGCCGATCTCTTCGGCAATTTCCTGAACTGTCGGCTCCTTCATATTTCTTTTTATATAATTTTCTTTGGCGTAGATTGCTTTGTATGCAGTATCGCGGAGAGAACGGCTGACACGGATGGAATTATTGTCCCGCATATAACGCCGTATTTCACCTATGATCATAGGCACTGCGTATGTGGAAAATTTCACATCCAGTTCTGTATTAAAATTATTAATTGCCTTGATCAGACCGATACATCCAATCTGAAAAAGATCGTCAGGATTTTCATTGCTCGCGCCGAAGCGCTTGATTACACTTAAAACAAGTCTGAGATTTCCCTTAATGTATTCCTCCTTTGCCCGTTCGTCCCCTGCTTTGATTTTTTCAAATAAAGCCTCTTTTTCAGCCTCCTTCAGAATCGGAAGCTTCGCTGTATTAACCCCGCAGATTTCTACTTTTCCCTGTGCCATTATAAACCCTCCTCTGGATGAATCCCGTAATATTGTCTAATAAAATGATTCTCCATATAGAGTTTTGTTATTCCGGTCATGTATAAAATAAAAAAATTTTTAGTCCTTGACAAACCAGGGACAGGGTATTTTCAATCTGGGACGGAGTTTTTTTAAATTTACTCCGTCCCTATTGCATTCACGGGAGAGGATATAGTATATTTATATTAGCTTAGACAGAAAGGAAAGACAGATGAATGAGGGCATGTATTTTTGATCTGGATGGAACTCTGGGAGATACAAGAGCATCTCTTGTGCGTTCGGTAGGGCTTACATTAAAAGAAATGGGACTTCCGGGTATTACGAAGGAACAGTGTATAAGCTTTGTAGGTAACGGGGCAAGATGCCTGATGGAGAAAGCGCTTAAAGCGGCCGGAGAAGGAAGCGGGAAAAGGCTTGAAGAGGGGATGGAAGTATACGGACGTATCTTTGAGCAGAACTGTACCTATCAGGTGGTTCCTTATGACGGAATAGAGGGGATTTTGAAGGAGCTGAAGTCCAGAGGAATAAAGCTAGCTGTGCTGTCCAACAAGCCGCATAGGCAGACGATAAAGGTCGTGCAGGCAATGTATGGAAAGGGGCTGTTCGAGCATATACAGGGACAGAAGGAAGGGATTCCAAGAAAACCAGATCCAGCAGGGATTGTATATGCACTTGAGAAGTTGGGAGCAGACAAAGAGGAATGCCTTTATGTGGGAGATTCTGAGGTGGATGTGGCGACCGGCAGGAACGCCGGATTAAAAACAATCGGTGTATCTTGGGGATTTCGGACAAAAGAAGAACTAAAAGCAGCAGGTGCGGAATATATAATAGATAAGGCAGAAGAGCTTATAACATATGTATAAGAAAAATAGCAGGGAAAGTGAGGTGTACAAAAATTATGTATGAGTATGATGAGGATTGTCTTCAGGCTTTTCTTAAGGGTCAGTCCCGTCTGTTTGATGTACCGGTTGCCGAGACAATAGAAGAAGCAGAAGCGTTTCTTGAGGACTGTATGGCAGTTGTTGTGGATGGCATCGAAGAGGTAAGAGCTTTTTTTGAAGAAGAAGGCGTTGATGCAGCAGGAATGTCAGATGAGGAGTTAGAGGATGCATCAGAGGTATTTGCAATATCAGGCGGCAGATATCTCATTGTAGAAGGTTGAACATATTTAAAGAAAAGCCATAACTACTTGGTAGTTACGGCTTTTTTTAACGCATCATCTATGGCGCCTATAATGATCTGGTCAGTATATGGATTTTCAGAAGAATATTCAATGTCTTCTAAAGTCTGCTTTTTATAGATCTGCTCGGCAATATCCTCAATTGCAGGCTGAATGAGCGGATACATGGCAGTGACCGTCTCATCTATATTTGAGAACCGTATAGAATTAATATGCGTTTCATCTACGGTGACCTCTACTTCAAGAGCTGTATTATTAAGGGTAACTGTGGAGGTATAAACCCCCGGTATATATTGTGTTTCTGCCAGAGGTTCGTTTTTCTGTCCCGGAAGGAACATAAATATCAGCAGCAGAATTAATACTATTGCTAATACGGCAAATATGACCGTATAGATAATTTCTTTCATATGAAGTACGACAATTTTTGTCTTGGAACTCATAAATGTCCTCCTCTTATCTTGCTTTTATGGATTTGCTCTTTATAATGTATGAAAAAAGAGTGGAAAATATGCGTATATTCCTGTAGAATGGATAAGAGAAAAAATAAGAGGTGAATAAGAAATGTTTATAATAGCGGGACTGGGAAATCCGACAAAACAGTATGAAGGTACAAGACATAATGTGGGATTTGATGTCATAGACAGGATCGCAGATAAATATAATATAGCTATAGACGGAAAGAAATGCCGTGCCTGTGTAGGAAAAGGAATGGTGGAAGGACAGAAGGTTCTGCTTGTCAAACCGCAGACCTATATGAATCTGAGTGGTGAGAGTATCCGGGGGCTTTCAGATTATTATAAGATAGACCCAGAGAAGGAGCTTCTTGTAATTTACGATGATATCAGCCTGAACCCAGGGCAGATTCGTATACGTATGAAGGGGAGCGCAGGCGGTCATAATGGAATAAAAAACATTATTGCACATTTAAAAACAGATACATTTGCAAGGATTAAAGTGGGAATTGGAGAAAAACCCAAGGGATATGATCTCGCAGATTATGTGCTCAGCCGATTTTTAAGAGAAGAGAAAGAGTCTGTTGAGGAGGCTTACGGACAGGCAGTTCTTGCGGCAGAACAGATTATAAAGGGGGAAATGCAGACTGCCATGAATCAATATAACAGAAAAGTCAGAGCAATGGAGGAGCAGTAAATATGCAGGCATTAACTGCACCGTTAAGGGAATTGGCAGAATACGAGGAGATTGAAAAAGCCCGAAGGAATGGACGGGGAATGATTCGTATTGCCGGATGCGTAAATTCTCAAAAAACACATATGATGTATGCACTAAGCGATGGCTTCACCTATAAAGTCATCGCCTGTTCCAGTGAATCAAAAGCAAGGCAGGTTTATGAGGAATACCGTGTACTTTACTCCAACGTATATTTGTACCCTGCAAAGGATATGCTTTTTTATCAGGCAGACATCAGAAGCAGGGAGCTGATCAGACAGCGGATGGAAGTGCTTCAGGCGGTGATAGCGCAGAAATCGATGGTGGTTGTTACAAGCTTTGATGCTTTTATGGATGCATTAATTCCTGGTGATGAGATTAAGGAACGGTCTGTAGCGATATCAGGAGAAGGAACTCTCGACATGGCGGCGCTTGAACAGAAGTTGTCAGAGATTGGTTATGACAGGGAGGTGCAGGTGGACGCACCGGGACAATTTGCGGTAAGAGGAGGGATTTTGGACGTTTACCCGCTTACAGAGGAACTTCCGGTCCGGGTTGAATTATGGGGGGATGAGGTGGATTCTATACGTACTTTTGATGTAGAAACGCAGCGCTCTGTCGAAAGGCTTACGGAGGCAGTCATTTATCCAGCTACAGAATTTCCGGAGGAAGGAGGAAAGAGAGTTTCATTTCTGGATTATTTTCCTATAGCAGATACTCTTCTTTATCTGGATGAGCCTATACGGCTTATAGAGAAAGGCAATGCAGTGGAAGAGGAATTTATAGAAGCGCAGAAACGGCGTCTGGAGGCGGGGCAGGTGTTGACGGAGGCAGAAGCAAGGCTCTACACAACGCGGGAAATTGTCGGAAAGATGAATGGATATTCAGGGATTGCATTTTCTGCCCTTGAAACAGCATGTAAGGATTTTGATATCCGCGGATCCTATAGTATTCAGGTGAAAGGCGTACAGTCTTATAACAGAAGTTTTGAACTTCTGACACAGGATTTGAAGCACCTGAAGCGCAGCAGAAGCAGGGTGGTTCTCCTATCCGGTTCCAGAACCCGGGCAAAACGGCTTGCAGAGGATTTAAGGGACTATAATTTGAGCAGTTTTTACAGCGATGATATGGAGCGGGAGGTTCTGCCAGGGGAGATTATGACAGCTTATGGCTATGTGGCGGAAGGATATGAGTATCCTTTTCTTAAATTTACGGTAATTTCCGAAACAGATATTTTTGGAAGGACAAAAAAGAAAAAGAGGCGAAAAGTATACGAAGGAAGAAAGATACAAAGCTTTTCGGAATTAAAACCTGGAGACTATGTAGTTCATGAAAACCATGGTCTCGGAATCTATCAGGGGATTGAGAAGATAGAGGTGGACAGGATTGCCAAAGACTATATGAAAATATCCTATGCCAAGGGGGGGAATCTTTATATTCCGGCAACACAGCTTGATCTGATACAGAAATATGCAAGCTCTGATGCAAAAAAGCCCAAACTTAATAAGCTTGGGAGCCAGGAATGGGTAAAGACAAAATCCAGAGTTCGCGGAGCAGTAAAAGAGATTGCCCGTGATTTGGTGGAGCTTTATGCAGCAAGAGAGAAGAAAGAAGGATATGTCTATGGTAAAGATACGGTCTGGCAGAATGAATTTGAGGAAATGTTTCCTTTTGAGGAGACGGAGGATCAGCTGCTTGCTATTGATGCTGTAAAACGGGATATGGAAAGTAAAAAGATTATGGATCGTCTGATTTGCGGTGATGTGGGATACGGAAAGACAGAAATAGCAATCCGCGCCGCTTTTAAGGCAGTCCAGGAGAATAAGCAGGTAGTTTATCTTGTGCCCACGACAATCCTTGCGCAGCAGCATTATAATACATTTTTACAAAGGATGAAGGACTTTCCGGTAAGGGTAGATCTGCTGTGCAGGTTCAGAACATCGTCTCAGCAGAAAAAAACGATCGAGGATTTAAAACGAGGGCTGGTA
Source organism: uncultured Lachnospiraceae bacterium (assembly GCA_948441955.1). Taxonomy (GTDB): domain Bacteria; phylum Bacillota; class Clostridia; order Lachnospirales; family Lachnospiraceae; genus CAPEBR01. The sequence continues at coordinate 23,789 of CAOJQZ010000027.1, forward strand.
GATATTGTTATTGGAACCCATCGTGTGCTGAGCCAGGATGTGAAGTTTAAAGATCTGGGGCTTCTGATAATTGATGAGGAACAGCGTTTTGGGGTCCAGCACAAAGAGAAGATAAAAAAATTAAAGGAAAATATAGATGTTATGACATTAACTGCAACCCCGATACCCCGGACACTCCATATGAGCCTGATAGGAATACGTGATATGAGTGTTTTAGAGGAGGCTCCTGAAGACCGTCTTCCTATTCAGACCTATGTGATGGAATACAGCGATGAGATGGTGAGAGAAGCGATTGAGCGGGAGTGTGCAAGAGGCGGACAGGTGTATTATGTTTATAACCGTGTAGAGAATATAGAGGAAATAACCGCAGGTATTGCAAAACTTGTGCCGGAGGTGAATGTAGCCTTTGCTCACGGGCAGATGAAGGAGCGTGAGCTTGAAAGAATTATGTATGACTTTATTAACGGTGATATTGATGTGCTTGTATCGACAACAATCATAGAGACAGGACTTGATATATCGAATGTTAATACTATGATTATCCATGATTCTGACCGCCTGGGGCTGTCCCAGCTTTATCAGCTCAGAGGACGTGTGGGGCGTTCAGGGAGAATGGCCTATGCATTTCTTTTATACCGAAGAGATAAGCTTTTAAAGGAGATTGCGGAAAAGCGTCTTTCGGCAATCCGTGAATTCACAGACCTTGGTTCTGGCTTTAAAATCGCCATGAGGGATCTGGAAATTCGGGGGGCGGGAAATCTTCTTGGAGCAGAGCAGCATGGACATATGGAAGCAGTAGGCTATGACTTATATTGCAAGATGCTGAATGAGGCGGTGCGGCATTTAAAAGGCGAGGCTGAGGAGGAAGAGTATAATACGACGATAGATTTAAATGTGGATGCTTATATACCAGACAGCTATATTCCGAACGAGTATCATAAGCTGGATATTTATAAGCGGGTAGCAGCCATTGAATCTGAGGAGGATATGGAGGAAATGACAGAAGAGCTGATTGACCGCTTTGGAGATTTCCCCAAAAAGGTAGAAACCCTTTTAGAGGTTGCAAGACTTAAGTCGTTTGCCCATGAGGTTTATATTACACAGATTGAACAAAAGGGAGAAACTTACACCTTCACTATGTATGAAAAAGCAAGGGTCCTTCCGGAGCGTATTCCTAAGCTTCTTTTGGATTTTAAGGAGGAATTGTCTTTTAAGGCCGATATAGAAAATCCATGTTTTGTTTACCGCAGGAAAAGCAGGCGCAGAAGCGATGAAATTGAAAGCCCGATAGAAGTTGTAAAAAAAGTGTTAATTGGTATAAAAGGATTGCTTGCAAAGGAAAAAGAGAGTATACTGGATTAGTCATAGAAATGTGGCAAAGCACTAAGGAGGTTTATATTATAATTATGAAAAAAAGATTATTGGTGTCTGTACTGGCGGGAGTAATGACAGCGGCAGTACTGTCCGGCTGTTCGTTAAAGGGTGATGAAACGGCGATAACGATCGGTGATACAGAGATTAAAGCGGATGTGGCAAATTTTTATGCAAGATACACACAGGCACAGTATGAGACATATTATTCGGCATACATGGGGGAAGACATGTGGAACTCTGAGGCCAGTGAAGGAATGACTTACGAGGAAAGTGTAAAAAAATCTATTCAGGACACATTGACTACAATGGTGCTGCTGGAACAGCATATGAATGAATATGATATTGTTCTTTCAGACGAGGAGAAAAAGGTAATTACAGATACTGCACAGGAGTTCGAGGAAGACAACTCTCTGGAAGACAAGGAAAAGGTATCCGGGGATAAAAAAGCAGTGGAACGAACCCTTACTCTAATGGCAATTCAGCAGAGGATGCGCGAGGCGATACAGGCAGGAGTAAGCACAGAGGTTTCTGATGATGAAGCGGCACAAAAGAGTATGCAGTATGTGTTGTTCTCATATAATACCACGGATGAATCCGGCGCGTCTGTCCCTGTATCTGATGATGAAAAAAAAGAACTTAAGAACCAGGCCCAGGAGTTCGTAAAAAGTATTAAGGACGGCGGGGACTTTGAGGGAGCGGCAAAGGAGGCAGGTGTTGAGGTGAGCGTATCAACCTTTGACAAAGAGTCCTTATCTCCCGCCGAAGAGCTTATTAAAGCAGCGGACGCGTTAGAAGAAGGCGGGGTTACAGATGTAATTGAAACTGACAGCGGTTGTTATGTGGCAAAGGTGACAAGCCTTTTGGACAGAGAGGCTACAGATACAAAAAAGAATACAATTATCCAGGAGCGAAAAGAAGAGCTTTATAATACGACTTGCGAAAGATGGCGCAAAGAAACGGATATAACGATTCACAAGGATGTATGGAAAAAGATAGATTTTAAAGACTTGACAGTGACTATGAATGTGCAGGAGGAGATACCTTACTCAGATGCAGTAAAGACCGATGACCAGGTGGAACCGGATGCACAGGAGGAGAAATAGACCCTTAGGGCAGCAAGGAAAGAAGGAATCCCCGCTGCCCTTCTTTTATTTCAGAAAGCCTGTCAGAATTTCATTTACAAGCTTTCCGTCTGCTTTTCCCTTTACCTTTGGCATCAATGCTTTCATGATCTTCCCCTTTTCCTTAGCAGCCGGGGCGTCCATGCCAAGCTCAATAAGAGTTTCCCTGATTATCTCTCGAATTTCAGTTTCATCCATCAGCTTTGGTGCGTACTGCTCTAAGACAGAAAGGCGTTTTCTGCATTCCTCTATGATGTCGGTGCGGTCTGCAGGCGTCATCTCCAGGGTTTCCTTTGTCTGTTTGATTTCTTTGAGGACAACCTGAATCTCTTCCTCTGCGTTCAGGTCAGCCCGCTTGTCGATGGCTTTATTCTTAAGGGCGGCCAAAAGCATAGACAGAGACTCCTTTGTCTGCTTGTCGCCGGCTTTCATAGCTGCAATCATAGCATTTCTTACTTCTTCGATTTTGCTCATTTTAGTATTCCTCCTGTTTGTTTGATTCATTTATTATATAGTATAACGCGGAAAATATCCAGCAAAGAGCAGAAATATGTTATGATAAAAATAATGTTATAAGGAGAGGAGAGAGATTATGAGAAATCATGAAGTGACAGAGGTTCAGCCGCTACTTAAGGAGGATGGAAGTTTAAGGGAACCAGGATGGTCGAAAAGACTTTTGCAGGTTTATGACAGGGAGAAGATTAAGGCGCCGAAATTCAGAATTAAGGAATGGGATTATTATCTGGTAATGGGCGGGGATTTTGCAGGGGCATTTACAATTTCTGATGACGGTTATCTTGGTCTTCAGTCAGTTTCCCTTTTAAATTTTAGAGAGGGATGGGAGCATACGGAGACTATTTTAAATCCGTTTCCAATGGGCAGCCTGCATCTGCCTCAGTCCTCAGATGCAGGAAATACAGTATATAAAGACAGACGGCTTCATATGGGATTTTTTGTAAAGGATGGAAAGAGAGAGCTTCGCTGCAGATTCAAAAATTTTTATAAAGGCAAACCATTCTCCTGCGATATCATGCTTTCTCAACCCGAAATGGACACAATGGTAATCGCTACGCCCTGGAAGGAGAAAAAGAACGCGTTTTACTATAATCAAAAGATTAATTGTATGCCGGCGGAGGGAAGCATGTCCTTTGACGGGAAGACATATACATTTTCGAAAGACAAAGATTTTGGCACGCTTGACTGGGGAAGAGGCGTATGGACCTATGATAACCGCTGGTATTGGGGATCAGGAAATGGTATTGTAAATGGTAAGCCTTTTGGCTTTAATATTGGCTATGGATTTGGGGACACAACTGCAGCAACGGAAAATATACTGTTTTATGATAAAACGGCACATAAGCTTGAGGATGTTACCTTTCATATACCGGCGGATAGCTATATGAAGCCGTGGACTTTTACCTCCAGCGACGGGAGATTCGAGATGGATTTCACGCCGGTGCTTGACCGGGCGGCAAAGACATCGGCAGTGATTATTGAAAGCGATCAGCATCAGGTGTTTGGAAGGATGAGTGGAAAAGCGGTGCTTGATGATGGGACTGTGCTTGAAATCAGAAACCTCATGTGTTTTGCAGAGGATGTACATAACCGGTACTAAGAATAAAATTTTGGAAATCTCCGGCAGGCGTCTGAAGAATCAGTGCCTGCCGGGGATTATCTGTTTTTCTGCTCCGAATTCAGAATGTTCACCGGTGCTATATTCTGCGCCTCGAAGTGACTGAAGAAACGGCAGCATAAGATCGCATCCGTACTGGACAAGGGAGTATCGCTTCTGCTGCAGACACCAATTGTAGGTGATCCCAATATGAAAGCTTGTAATCATGTCAGTCAAAACAGCATAGGAATGCTGTGAAAGAATTTGTCCGGATTCAATGCCGTCTTTAAGAAGCTGTCTTAAAATCTGGTAATATCGTCTGTCCGGGTTCAATATGTGGCGTACCCCGTCTGTTGTAACCTGGAGGCCGTAGAGCGTAGGATAGAAATCACAGAAGGGTGAAGTCTCGACGGCATGCATAACATACTGGTTAAAAGATATCAGATTGTCTACTATATGAAGATTTTCGTCATAGGACTCCTTAAGCCAAATATCATAGTCATCATCATAGATATAGGCAATCGTAAAAAGAAGCTCCTCTTTCCCGTGAAAATGATGATAAAAAGCGCTGCGGGAGGTGCAGGATTTTTCTATAATCTGAGATATTGTAGTTTCTTCGTAACCCTGCTCCTGAAATAGTTCCCAGGCAGCTTTCATGATTTTGTCTTTTGTCTTTTTTTTGTAAGGTCCGCGCATGTAATTTCCTCTTTTCTATCATATAGATTTTGTATTCTATACCAGACTATGTAAATATTGTTTATTATATACTATTTATATCGTATCATAAAGAAGTATATAGTTCAACTTGACTATATAGTATTGCTTTGATAAAATAAAAACATAAAAAAGGAATGAAGTTCGGAATTGAGTTTGTACTTAGGAGGGAAGAAAAATGGAATGTTTGAAAATAGAAAGACCATCTTCAAAAAAAGAGATACAGTATGCGCTTGAGACGGCGCTGATTCTTGGCTTTCAGTCAGAGACGGCAATTTTTCCGATCGCATCTCCCGAAGGGACGGCGGACGTTCCAAAAACGGAGGAAGAACTTTCAGGATTGTGGAAGCTGGAGGGAGAACAACCGCCCAATGGCTATCTGCCGGCTGAGAAAAAAGGACCGGTATTTGAACTGGATTTTCGTAAGGAGAAGGGACTGGAATATGTTTTTTCCAGAGGCCTTTTTTTAAAGGATGATGACAGCGACTTATTGCCGGACAGGCTGGATGTGAAGTTTTATCTTCCGGAGGACGCAGATGACTGGATGCTTGCAGCGG
>CAOJQZ010000028.1 GCA_948441955.1 uncultured Lachnospiraceae bacterium
ATTACTATTTATTGCATCAACCTCTTCCTGTAAAACTTTACCCTGACGAGCATCAAGGACACTTCCCGCTTCCGTTGTTGTACAGTTATTTGCTATCCCAGCAAAAGCTGCAGCTTTCAAATCCGCAAACCATTTTTTGACTTTTCCCCAAAGTACAGAGGATTTATCTCCATTTTCTATATTTTCCCTATTTTCTGCCTCCCCAAATATAGGGATCTGATCGCTGGGACTGGTATTCTCCACCTTGTCTAATCCCAGATCTTTGGCCGTTACATTGTGCGGATTGTCCTGTCTATTTGTATGCGCGAATAAATCCTTTTTTAAAGCCAGGCTTCCGGCTCCTCCCTCTACTGTAATACTGGATGTGCCGGATACTTTCAGTAACGTAATCCATTCATATTCCGCCTCTCCTTCTGCCGCCGGATGAATCTGTTCCCCGATTTGCTGCCCAATAATCGCCAGGATATCATCCTCGTCATCAGCAAGTTTTGCGTATATGCCTATCTGCTTAAGTATATAACCTTCTTCCACCTGGTAATTGTTTAACAGACAGGTAATTTTACAATCCGATCCCTCGTGAGCAACGTCTATATTTAAATCCTGCTGTTTGCCTATTACCTGGGTCAAAAATGCAGGAGCGGAAGAACTGCCGGTTCCCGTTTCCGCTCTCGTAAAAACCAGATTTTCCCCTGTGACAGCCTTTGTCATCAAAGTGCTGCCCTCATTTGTCAATATCCAATCCATTTATATTACCTGTCCTTTCTTTTTTATTCTTACGCATCCAATTGTACAAAGATAAAAGCCGCATCTATATTTGTCCAAATTCAGTCCATTTGCATTTACTTCTCTTGTCATTACTTTTCTTGTGCATCCAACAGCACCAACATAAAAATTATATCTATACTTCCGGTAAATGGAGTTAATAAATTTATATACCAAGTGTGCAGGCCTTGCTTCATCCACCGCATCATCTGCTATCTTCATATTTTCCTCAAATATTTTTGTATTTACATAAATGACAAAACGGTATTCATTTGGATACTCTATGATCGTAACACTGTCAGCTCCAAGCACCTGTTTAACAAGATCTTCCAGCATTTTTTTTGTTGCTGATATACTACTGTTTATTTTTGCTAATACCCGCGCCCGTCTTTGCTCTATTGTAAGATCATCATTATGCGGTATTGCATATTCGTCCTCCCAGTATCGTATTCCCGTTATGTCAGCGGATTTTACGTAGAGTCTATTATATATTTTCCCAAGTTCGTTCAGAAGAAATGCTATTTCTTCCTGTTCTGCGTCAAGCAGTTCCCCCATCTGGCACATACTGCTTTCCAACGGTGACAAAGATTCCCGCAACATGCTTATCCCTCTATTCCGCTTCTTGTATTGTGACTTCCCCCACTACCGGGAATTGTGTTTCTTCCAGTGTAATGCTGCTGTCGAGATCGTTAATAACGATATCTGTTACATCTGCTACACCATCTACCTGCAGCAGCAGATCTGCGGTCTTCATAAAAGAAAAAATTGCTTTCCGCTTATATATAAATGGAAAATCATTTATATAATCGGATAGCAAATTAATAAAATCATTTTTTACATTTGCAATGCCTGCCCCTTCTCCCAGAACAACTGTTGCCGTTACGTTTATTTGCAGGGGCTCCGCATACATTACTGACACATTGGCTCCAACAGTCCTTACGCTCTCTATGTATTCAAAAACTTTTTCCAGCAGCTCCGTGTCTCCCACAACATTATTATTTGCAATAATATATACACCGACTGTTCCCGGGCCGTTGAATACATCAATTGCCTTTGCTTTACTGACACCCGATACGGACAATGCCCATTGCCTGTAGCTTTCCCTATTACTCCCTGTAACTATTTTCTGCTTCTTGTCCAATATCCTTTCTCTGTACTCTTTATCGCTTTCTCTCTCATATCCTCCATGGGCAGCTTGATTATTAATAACAGTATCAAGTGTAGTCCCCTGTGTTTTGATTTCTTTTATTGTTCCCGCCGATACATTACCCCCTGTCCCTGGTATCTGACATACCGCCCTGACGTCTGCTGTACCAGATGTACCTATTACAAAATCATCCAGCAAAAAGCGTATATTGTCTGCCCCTACCAAAATCCCGGAATATCTGCCCGGGGTGCCGGAAATAGTAACTATCGCCTCGGCATAAGTAGCCTCTTTGCGGAATACGCCATCGTCTTGTCCGACTTTATCAAGATCATCCCCTGTTGCCGTTTGGGCAAATCCTCTTGGTAACAACGTATCTATATCCTGGCTGTATATCCTCCCAAGCTCATTTGATACTGCCAAGAGATTGTTGCCTGTAAATGTGCCCTCAATAGCTGACGCACCATTGTCAGGCAGACTGTTTTTCATCCTTTTAAGGATGCTTTTAGCTGTCTCACTCATTGTATACCTCACTGTTGTGTGTAAAACGTCCGTATATAGTTGTCACCTCAAATTTCACAACTACTTTTGCGCCTTCATGTTCAAATTCAAATTCATTTAATTCTTGTATATATGGATTAACCATAACGGCCTCTGTAATATACCGTTTGATTTCACTCTCCAGTATTTTTTTATCCTCTGCCCGCCCCCGCACTTTTTCCAGCTCATTTCCATATTCCCAGGAGTGCGCTATAAAAATATACCTGGGGACTTTAAGTGCGTGATAAATCCATATTTTCAATGCCTCATCTTTTTCTACTAAATAAGGTTTTCCTGCCTGTAATAAAAGACAATTGTTGACATAATCATATGCATACTCCCTAAATAACGGCAGGGTTTTTATACTTGATATTGTAGGCGCTGCGCTTGTCACAAAAGGAAAAACTGTCATCCTATCCCGCCTTTCCTACTATATAAAACATGTTTCCAACGCGCTGCACAATTACCTGATCCCCTTTTTGCAGTTTTACCGTATTTAATATATTTTTTAACCCGTTTTTAAGGCCCTCTGAAATATATTCTTCTGTATTGATTATCATTTCCAGATCATCCGCACTCTGGAAGCAGCTCCCCATTACAATGCCGGAAGAGATTGTCACATTGTTATAAGATATACTGATTGGTTCCGTTGATAATATTTCTGCCGTTTCCATATTAAACCCGTTATGTACTTTCCCCTGTCTCTGCATACATTTTAGTAGCCTGGAATATACATCATTATTTTTCATTCTTGCATCCCTTCAAAATCCAATCCCAAAGTCACTTTATGTTCCCCATCCGCAATAGAATGACTGTCCGACACAATATTAAACAGTCCGCAGATACTGCTTCCTGCCTTCATTACCATCACTTTTCTTCCGGTGATACACTCATAATTATCAGTTGTTATGGATATACTGCCTGTATTTTCAACACTTTGGATCAGTTTTCTTGCTTCTTCTTCACTATCTTTTTTGGTATCACTTTTTTTATAAATTTTTTGGACAATTCCATATATAGCTATGTCTTCCTCATTCTGTAGCGTCTTGATATATTTCCCTTTGTCATTCAGGATCAATACCTGATCCACTATATTTTCTATGCTGCTTTTATAAGATGCATTGATAACCGTATCATCACCGGTAAGCACCGCAGCAATCTGTGCACCAAATTCTTCTACGCATAAAATAAGGCCATCCATATAAATATGGACATCCATTCCCGCATCTTCATAAGCCGTCTGTATGATCTGGTAGATTGTCTTTTCTCCTGTGCTGACCACCTCCACAACTTTACCGTTATCTGCAAGCCCGCCTGTCATGATCCCAAATTCGCCGCACACCGCTGCAGTAATCTGCGCCGGTGATCCTTTGTAAGTGTTATAAACTTCGCTTTTAAGATAAAATGCCATGTCCATACATGACAATTTGACCTTAATATCTGATTCTTCTTTTTCCAGCGCAAGCGCTGGGCCATCAAACTTTAGATTTCCCGTATCATCGTACATCATGATACGGGTTCCCAAGGGGATATCCACCGACTTGATATTTGCATCCTGATCTGTATATAAATAAGTAAAAGCCAGTTTCCTGGAAATCTGATCTTTATCACCTGACCATGTCACATTGCTAATCAAATTACTGATGTCATTTTCTCCTGCCAGCATAATCATGGTATTTTCAACTCCATTCCGATCTGCAGTTTTCTTTCGTCCAGTCCCCCATTTGCTTCCGCAATTTCCTTCCACCTGCTGCCATCATCATAATATTTTTTTGCCAATGCCCAGAGGGTAGTCCCTTTTTTTACTGTTATTGTTTTTGGTATTTCCAGATCGGAGGCTCTGTTATTAATCCCCGTATCTGTGTACCTGTTTGCGAGGGATGCAACCGGTATCACTGTTGTTTCCCTGTACTCCACAAAGCTCCAGTCAATGTATAGGTCATCCTGTCCCTCTTTGTATGTATCGTTTAATTTATCTACCAGAAATTCTCTGTTAATGTCAGTACCTGATATAATAATTCTGACCGGCTTTTTTCCATCTTTTGCCTTACGCATAATAGACTTTATCTGTTCCGGGGATACCCCTTTATAAAAGGGACTCCCCGGTGATGGAAGGAAAGTATTACTTATAGATATCCGTATCAGCTTTCTGTTTCCTGCGATGCCGATCTCCCCTATGTTTAATAGATCCACTGTTTTTATACTGGAGCTATCCGATATCGTACAGTCCTTGGGATTGACAGCAAGATCAAACCGGCTACCGTTTGCCAGGAATGAAAAAGTCCTCGTATTTGCCATAATATCACCTACATATTGTCTTCTGCCTCTTCGATTTTTTTAACTATCGCTTCAGCCACTTTATCTACATCTGCCTCTTCCTTGACCTCCATTTTTTGTATTGTGATATTTACATCTCCTTTTTGGATAACCTGGCCGGGACGTGCCTCTGCCGCAGGTAAGTCCATGTTTGACGATGCAAAATTGGACTGTATCTTTGTGCCTGCCGGCAGCTGCATCATCTCAGGGCCATGCTCCCCTACCTGGGTCCAGCCGCCGGAGAAAAATGTGGTACCTGTTGCATTATTTTTTGTCCCACTGTCTTTTCCTGGGCTGGATTTTCCTCCTGTACTGCCGATCGCGGACGCTGCAGTATCAAGCGCCTTTGCAACAACCCCGATTGCTTTACCGATGCCCTCAAATATAGGCTTAATTACGGACCACACAGTCTGTACAACTGCCTGGATTTCCGGGAATCGTTTTGCAAATGCAACAGCCACTAATTTTACTCCGGCTATCACAAGGTCCAGTATAGGCCCCATGACTGCCCACATGGTACTGAGCACACTCGCAATTACAGGCCCCGCCACCTCAAAGATACTCTGTAACGCTCCGGTACTGCCGGAAATGCCAGAAAAGATACCCTGTATTTTACTGCCTACCTCTGTCACGATCTGAGATATGACGGGCATAACCGCAGCTACTACACTGCCAAGCCCGGCAAACAGATCCGCTACTACCGGGATAGATGAGGCCATAACTCCGGCTATTGCCACAACCACAGGCTGTATATACGGCAGTATGCTGGATACGCTTTGGATCAGGCTGTCTACAGCAGGACGGGCCTGGGCAAAAGCCTCCATAAATCCGCTGCCCATCTGCTGCAGGGCAGGCTGCCAGCTTACATAGGCATCGGATAATGCACTCCCCACTGTATCCATGACAGGGGCAATATAAGCGCCTACACGGTCAAAGGCCGCCTCTATCTCCGGCAATTTTGCACTTAGCTTTTCCAGTCCAGAAGCGATATATGGCAGCGCCTTTTCGCCCAGGCTCGTCAGCATTACCTGGCCCGCATTTTTAATACGGCCTGCCAACTCCTTGACGGAACTGGTCTGGGTCTTAAATGCACTTTCCGCGGCCCCTGCAGATGTATACATCTGCTTTGTCTTACTTGCAAAATTTTCTGCCTGTGCTCCAGTAAGGGCAAGCACAGCATTTTTAGCCTCCACGGAAGAAAAGAGGTTGGCAAAAGCAACCTGATCGCCGTTTACGGACTCCTTTAACTTATTCAGGATCCCGCCAAGGCCTTCCTGTTCCAGCGCCGCCGCCCCGGATTCGTAGCCCATCTTTTTAAGGGCTTTTGACATCTCATTAGACGGCGATAAAAAGCCCTGCATAGTAGCTTTAAGCTGTGTAGTAACTTCCGCCGTGCCGCCGGTTACACCTGTCAGTGTCGCCATGGCGCCAAACAGTTCCTCCTGGCTGACTGCAAGTGTCGATGCCAGCGGAACTACTTGTCCGATACTGGAGGCAAGCTCCGGAAAGGTAGTCTGCCCAAGCTTAACCGTTTGAAAAGCAAGGTCTGAGGCTTTCTGCATGGCAGCAGCGGATGTATCCCCATAGCCTTTGGTTACTGCAGATAGCAGGGCAACGGAATCAGACGTTGTTGCATTACCCGCCTTGGCCGCTTTGGATGCTATTTCCAGCTGCTTTACAGATTCTGACGATTCCCCAAATGCAGAAACGACATCATATAGGCCTGCTGTCAGGTCACTGGTAGCCTGCCCTGTACTTATTGATACTTTTTTGAGGTCACTCCCCATTACCTGCAGTTTGGCATTGACATCACCATCAAGCAATGTGCCAACATTCTGCATTTCCGCCTGAAAATTAGCCGCAGAAACTACTGCACCTGCACCGGCAACCGTAACGGCTGTAAGAGCTGCTGCCGTCCCTACAACCGCAGCTTTCCCAATTGCTTTTGTAACCTTTTCTGCGCCGGATACTGCAAATTTAACAACTTTATTTTCTTTTACCGCAGAAAGCGCTCTATGTACCTTTTTAATCTTTGTAACCGCCATCTCTTCTTTGGCTTTGATTTCTACCACTTTTTTTGAGATCGGCTCCAGTTTCTTTTTTACATTTTCGATTGCTGTAAATGCTTTGGTATTTTTAACACGCAGTTCTTTTTCTTTCAGTTTCTGCTTATCAAGCTGCTGTAAATTCTTTTTTGCTTTTTCGACTTCGCCCCGGAACCCTTTGCTGGATTCTTTTGCGGATTTTAGTACGCCGGAAACATTGTCCTTTATTGATACTGTCGCTCCAAATATTTCCTGTCCCATCTACGCCCCACATCCACCATCTTTTTCTGCAGCCTATTTTTTATGTATCTCGTTCCAAAACATGACGATTGCATTATAGACTGCAACAGTAATATCTTTGATCCTCTGTTCCTGGTTAAGCTCCGCCATTGCATAATAAATGAGCCTGTCATCATGCTCCAGGCTGAATATTGTTTCAGGGTCTATGCCCCTTTCTATACAATACCCAGCCAGTCTCATGATGTCAGACCCTTTGATCAGTTTTTTACCTCTTCCACTTCCCTTACGCTGGATTCTCCTCCAAATCCTGATAACGCCAATATCTCTTTTGTCAGGGCAGTGCGGTCAGGAAGGTCAAACATATCTGTGATCTTGTACCTTTCATTTTCCTTCAGTATCCCTTCTTCCACTAAAATACCAGAAACTTCTTGTAATTCTTTGCAGGCAAGATAAATTGTATACTTATCATTTTCCAAAGCAGAATCATACATTTCTGTACATTCGGAAATTTCCTCTTCTGTCAGGCCGTGCAGTGTCAGGTTGACATCGGCTTTCTCTACATATACCTGTTTGGTTTTAAACTTTTTCCGTTCCTCTATCCGTTTTTTAGCTTTTTCTGCAAACTCCCGAAAAATAGCTTCTTTATTTTCTTTTCCCATAGTTTCTCCTTATGCCGGTTTGATTTCATCCAAATTGATCATGTCCGTAGGTGTAAAGGTAAAAGGATATTCCTGTTTTACAACGCCGCCCGTTTCCCACTCAAAGCCAAATTCTGACAATGCCACATTCCCGATCTGCCAGCGTTCCGTCTGGCCGCCTTCCGCATCAGGATCCTTTAACTTGGCAATGATTGTTCCTCTGGGGTCTTTCCCTTTCACAATTTCCTTCCTGATATCCTCAAACCGGGTATAGGTTTTAATCAGGCTAACCGTCCCTTCCCCTTTCAGCCCGGTTATCTTAGAGTCTACAGATAACCCTGTCTGCACATCTTCCCGGTTTGCTGTCACTTTTACCGTGATTTTATTCATTTCCAAGATTTTGATGCCGTTAAACCAAATTTCCGCCCATGTCCCTGATAAATGTTTGTTTCCCTTTATTTCTCCCATTTTTTTCTCCTTACATTGCCAGTGTCATGTCCAGGTCTTCCGTCGCATCCAGAAACTTTATTTTTCCTGTGATAAACAAATGAGAGCCTGTATTAGCCTCCCTGATCTGCTGATCTGACATATCATCAACATCTTCCCTGCCATTCTTTTTTAAATAATTTCTTATTTTTTCTACATCAAGTTCCACATAATTTTCTTCCTGTCGGTCAAGTACAGTATCCAGCAGATCAGCAAAATATCTGTTTACAGCGCCGATAAAGGCCTGTTTATTGTCATAGGTATTATTGTGCTTACCTACATAATCTTCATAAAAAGTTTCATAGATATCATGTTTGATAATATCCGCGCCTTCCCGGATTTTGATTTTTTTAAAGTCTTCCGGCTCCAGGTCTGAGATTTCCTGCAGGCTGGTTACGCCCCGGCCGATTTTAAACTTTTCCCCGTCAAAATACAGGATCAGTTCGCCTTTATCGATGCATTCATCAGGATTTTTTTTCTGCTCCGCATCCACCACCTCATCCGTAACATAAAAGGTAGTGGACCTGGTAAGCGGTATCCCGGCACAGATTCCTGCAATCCTGGAGCAGTATTCTTTCGTAGTGACTTCCTGGATCTGCGTTTCATCACTCCATTTCAGACTGATACCTGACGTAGTAAAATTAATAATGGATGACGTATCAGCTGCATAGTTTGGCAGCACGGCTTTTCCTTTTTTCCCGGCTGCTCTGATCTCTTTTAAAAATGCTTTGATGATTTCCCCGTCAGTCTCTGTATATTCCGGTATACACAGGTAATCAAAGTTAAGATACCGGATCAGCTCCAACGTATCCTTTGTCTGTATTCCGTTTTCTTCTGTAGCCGCTGCCCTGACTACAATCACACCTCCCGGCTCCCCTTTAAATACCATTTTCAGGCATTTCAGTGTTTTTTCGCTCCAGTCTCCTTTTACAATATCTGTAAATCCTTTAATGGGTGTGATAACCTGGTCCTTTGTTGCATCATTAACGATCAGACAGACGATCCCCCGGCTGCTGCGCCGGATAAAGGATTGTGCCTTTTTGTAAAAATTTATCGTAATTTGTGGTAATCCCATTCCATCCTCCTTTTTATTTTACAATTTAATCTCTATTTCCCCTGCAAGCGGCTCCGGGATCTCAAAAGGCACTGTATCCGTCCACTCCATTGTAAATACGCAGTGGCCAATCCCATCCGTAATATTAAAAGACAGGGCGGGAGAAAAGGCCCTGTCTCCAATGCAAAAATAAGGTAACAGTATGTCCGCGATCTCATCCAGCTTCTCCTGTAAGGCACGGCTTGATGTATACCGTGCCTCCAGATATGCAATGTCTACAATCACTGACCGGTCTCTGTGATATCCGGCAGCTGCAGCGGACATCGTCACAGGCTGCACATCCACCTGCAGCGTTGGCAGGACTTCCTCATTTCCGTCTTTTTCCAGGGCAAAATAATCTTTCGTGAGCTCCAGATCCTCTCCGGTAATGTTGGGCACTTCTGTCTTTTCACGCAGAAGACGTATGATCCCGTCCCTTACTTCCGTCAATGTCATTTCAGGGCTCCTTTCAAATCGTCCAGCATCCCCTGTATATCATCCGCCAAATATGCATTTTTATATGTTTCCATCCCGTTTTCCAGCATATGACGGCCCTTAAACATTCCTATCGTTTTCCCTCCGCGCACAATCCTGTGGCCGTTATTGACCGGGCCCGCATAATCTGCATCATTGGATATCACAATGACCGTATCCTTGCCCCTTTTTTCTACTCGAAAGAAAAACCGACGCCTTAAGTTCCCCGTAACTACTTTTGTTTTCCTTTTGACTTCCCGGACAATTTTGTGTCCCATGACAGAGGCATGTTTTTCTACGATTTTGGACTCCCATGCCCTGAGTCCGCAGTCAAAAGCAATCTCCAGATCCTCCAAAGACTTCATTTTGCCAGTCCTCTATGCTATCGTCTCGATCTTAAACGCCGTTTCCCCGTGGCTATTTGCATAAGCAAACGTACGCCCGGAATGCCCCCGGAATACCTGCCCGGCGGATGTCTCCACCGTTATGCTGTCCATGTCCTTCATGATGATTTCCGGGGATGCAAATATCGTCATACTACGGTCGGCGGTCCTTTTGTTTCCATCTTTTTCAGGTGTGCTGCCTCCGCTCTGAGAAAGTGCACAAGGGATATTTTCGTAAATTAAAACCTCCTTAAATACACTTTCTCCTGATTTCGCCACAGTGTGCTGCTTGCGTTTGACTGTAAGATTATCCTGATACGTCTTTGCCAGGATCTGCGCCTCTGTCATCTTTATTTTTCCTTTCTTTTTTTGCAGCCGTTTTGCTGTCTGATTTTTTTCCCGTACCCCGGTGCAGGTACTGCAGCCGCTCAAAATGGTCCATATTTCCTCCTTTACCCCATGCGCAACCTGCGGTAAGCATTCAGCGCGCATATTTCTTTTTCTGTAAAATTGTCTTTTGTGATGGATTGTGTATATGTAATCTGCGTATCCCCACGCTTGACAGATGAGACATTGTCCGCATTTTCTGCCTGGATCTCCCGTACCACCAGATCCCTGACGATATATTCCAATTTCATCGGCAATTTATTCCGATGACAATATGTCAGCACTGCATCTGTCGCATCCGCAAGCATGAGCATAAGCACATCGTCTTTAGACTCATCATCCTTACTGCTGAGTATCCCCATGGATGCCAGCCTGATCTTTATCTTTTCAAGCATTCTTTTTCCCTTTTGCATCCTGATCCGCTTCCACGGCGGGATCCTTTTTCATATTAACTTTTTCTTTTTCCAGTTCCTCCACTGTTTCCTTCAGGCTGGCATTTTCCTTTTCCAGTTCCTCCACCCTTTTCTTCAGGCTGGCGTTTTCTTTTCCCAAGGCCTTGGTTTCTTTTGATATTCCGGTACTCTTTACAGGCTTGCCATCTTCGCTCTCCAAAACAAACCCTTTCTGCAACAGCTCCTTTTTACGGTCTTCAGAGTCTGTTTCCTGTACACAATTTAATCTCCTAAATTTGTATTTCAATTTTAATCCCTCCTTTGCTTTATCCTTCTGTGCCTGTACTCGGCGGCGTCTGTGTTGTCGTCGCAGCAGGCTGGATATTCGGCCGTACTGTCTCCAGCATATTGTCCTTGATCCAAAGGTCATGGTATTTTCTGTAAGTTATAAACCACGCATCAGCCTTCCAGTAGTGCTCAGGGTCAAATATTTTCATTTTGTCCTGCTTGCAGACTGCAATCGCTGCCCTTTTTGGCATAACAATCCAGTTGATCTGTTTTGCATCTGCTGCAGCTGTAAAACCTCCGGTTTTCTGTCCTTCGGTTTTCCCATCTGCAAAGACATAAGCATCTTTCATTCTTGTGGACGGTACAGGCAGCAGTACCGCATTATCAATCTTTTTTACTTTTGTAGTGATTTCTCCCGCCGAGAACTCGCCAACAGAAACCACCCTTTCAAAACTTTTCAGTTTTTCGATCTGTCCTTTGACAAGCCCGTTGATTGATATAACAATTTCTTCATTCTCGCCTACGATATCTCTGACCTTTGTAATATCATCCATCAGTGCATCAAATACCGTCAACGAATCTACAGTATAGCTTATCGCATACGCAGCGGCCAGCGCTGCAATCCGGGAATACCGATAGGCGTCTACTTCCGGCACCACCTGTGTCCTCTGGAACTCCCCTGCAACAGTAGTCGCGGAAGCAATAAAGTTACTCTCGTTCACATCCTGGGAATCCAGCTGGAAGCCGGTTCCCCGGTCCATCGTCATTGTTTTCTTTTCATATTCCAATGTAACAGACCCTGTTACATATCCATTGTCCCTGTCATACTCCATAAGCCCTGTCATGGACATCTTCGGGATTTTGATAGAGTTTCCCCCGTCATAAATCACCTGGCCTGCATTTGCATCCATAAATCCTGACGTAAGATCCGCTACAGCTTTTTTGTCCAGAGCAGTCTGTAAAATCTCTGCATATGCGATTGTATTCAGTGCCATCTTCTATTTCCTCCTATTCCTTTTATAAATAACTTTCTACCTGTGCCAGTAAGGTTTCCTTTTCAGTGCCGCCGGTATATCCTGTACTGGCGGCAGGCGTCTTGCCTTTCAGCCGCACCTCCACCTGCGCCTGCACGGCAGCATCAAACTTTTCTTTAAATGTTTTAACGTTGGCCTGGGTTTCCTCCTTGTCTTTACCCATTACCATGTCCCGAAACTCTACAGGCAGCCCGTTATCTGCTAAAATCTCCTTTGCATCTGCCCGCCGCTCCCGAAGAGATATGGCATCCTCCCTTTCTAACAGGGCTTTCTCTTTTTCCTTCTTTTCATATTCCGCCTTTTCTTCCGGGCTCATGGTTGCTTTTTTGACGGCCTCCTGTACCAGCGCTTCAATATCTTCTTTTTTGTTTTCCACAGGTGCAGGATCCACAGTCTTGCCAGCGTCTTTTTCTGCCGGATCCGCATCACCGGCATCAGTTCCCTTTGTATCAGTCTTTTCCCCAGCAGCATCCAGTTCTTTTCCAGTATCCCCTGCATCGGATACGCCATCTGCAGGCTCCGCAAAAAACTGCAAATTAAATGGCAATGTGTGTTCTTTCATTGATATCCTCCTTAAAATTTTGTAATTAAAAAGAGACCACGCTATTGTGCGTAATCTCTCAGTTACCTGTTATACCATAATTCCGTTCTGCAAAGCGGCTTAAATCTTTATTGCGCTCCGTTAAATGTTCCCTTTTCCAGTTCTTTCAATACTTCCAATTCCCCCAGCCTTTCCAACTCCCTCCTGAGCACATTTATTTTTTTATTGCCAATAAATACATCCGTGCTAAAAAATTCTGCGATAAGTTTCACGACGGAATCCAGATTTTTTTCATCCCTTATATATTTTCCCACTAAATATTTCAGCACTATTTTACTCCCTCCAACTGCATGGCACACGACATAAACCAATAATATATACCCCTTGAATCAGGTGACATTCCAGTGTTTTCGACAAAAAGCATCTGTTCATGCAGTTCTTTCATTATGTTTTCCTTACAATCTTCCATACCCGTGACATTTTCACAGGCCATATGAAACAGCTCATCCTCGTGTTTCCTGATATAGTCAAAATACTGTATATCATATCTGCTGTCAAGTTTGATTTTCCTCATACTACGGTACATCTGTTTCCAGTTCCCATTACCGCCATTCTGCCTTGTTTCAAAAGCCACCTTTCCAAAATCCTGTATTGTGCTGCATCCCCTGAACAGATCAAGCTGTTTTAATCTTGGGAGATTCCTAACTATCTTATCCGGATATGCCGGGGCAAGCTTTTTAGTCACCCCGTAACGTTCAAGCATATAGTGAGAAGCGGATTCTGCAAAAGTTTCTTCCATTTCACTCCAAAAAGAATTCATTTCGTACTGTCTGTTAACTGCATCCCATTCCCTGCCGTTTAAATTCAAATGGAAACTTTCATGGAATGCCGTTTTTATCCGATACTCCATACTCCTGTCATCTTTTGCCTGCAGATTATATGTATCATACCGGCAGGTTGTGAGTATATCCGGCTGCAATTTATTTATCTCGCAGCGCCCCCTTGGCAGCATGCCTTTTACTTGGATTTTAACATTGCTTCTATCAATTCCAAGATTATCGATCAACCGCTCAGAAAAATGCAGGAGATCCTTGTCTGTTTTAATTTCATTAATTTTAGCCAATCCGGCCATTATCTTATCAGGTGCCTTCTTGATGTCCGTTGATTCTTTTCGTTCTCCGCCATATGCTTTCTTCCACTCCGGATATGTCATATCCGACGGCACTTCATAAGTTCTTCCCTTCTCGTCCTTTGCAATGCGCTCTGTTACCTTGTCATTGTCAAAATGGCATACTGTAGTGCTCCTGCAGTTTGGGTGCATAGGAGGATAGTTTTTCCCAGGCATGACATCCTTTACAAAAAACACTTTACCATCCAGTTCCTGGCACACCGGAGAGGTCCGATAATCCAGTGTCGCCAGAAATTCATATTTTTCTATTCCGCATTCCTGGTACGCCGCTGCTGTTGCCTTTTCATATATATAAGCAGTTTCCGTGCGTACAAGACGCCTGGCGCTGCTTGCAGCCACATCCAGGCGCCTGCTGATCCGGGCGGCCATCTTATCGATGTTCTCCCCTTTGATGAGGCCAATAATCAGATTATCCTTCAGGTTTTTGGTAAAATCTTCACAGTGAGCATACAGCCGCATGGAATAATTGCTTTTTTTATACGTTGTAAGGACTGCTTTTTCGATAGCCCGCCTGTTCAGTGCCGCGAAATCTTTCCCGAATCCAAGCCCTTTTTGGACATTAAATATTGACCTGTAATATGCCGACTCATACTCATCCGCCAGAAAATCATAAATGCTCATCTGGTTTTTATCATACAGGTCTAGTAAAGCCTTGTTGACGTTCTGCTGAAGCAGTGATAAATATGTAATCTGCCCTTTTCTAGTCAGGGCTTTCAGCCCGCTTTCAAATTGGGCATGCTGCTTTTCTATGGCAGCAACTACATCCCCCGGAAGGCTGTCCATTTTCTTTTTTAATTCCCGGTTCCGGTTTGCCTGGTATATGGCCAATTTTTCAAAATCTACTTTTTTAAAGTCTGCCCTTGTGATCCGGCGTTTTGCCTCCGCCAGCGTGATATGCTCCTGATCTGCAAAAGACTGGTACATATCCTCTATCTGTTTTGTAATTTCTCCCGCCGCCTCTGTAAAATACCTCTGCTGTTCCTTTGCCAGGTATTTTTCGGTCGCATTGATAGATAAAGCTTTATCCTGTAAAAACCTTTTTTCCCAGTAATTTTCCATAGGAGCACCTAAATTTCATCTACATAGGGCAAACGTTCTGATTCCATCATTTCCTTCTGTATTTTTTCAAGTTCTTTTCTGCTGTCTGGTACAATATTCGCCGGAAGCATCTGCAGCTGGGTATCTCTTGATACGATATTCTCCAGATTTCTCGCGTTTGTAATCATTTCCGCTTCATTGGCAATAAAGTTTCTCTCGTACTTTTGCTGCACGATCTCCGGGTCAAAATTTTTGTTATACCTTAGGTTGATATATTCCGTTACCAGCTTGACCAGCTTTTTCTGTGCTGCCTCAAAACTGTTCTGCTTCATAATGGCGAGCTCTTCCAGGCCGATCAACTTGTACTTGATTGCTACCCCTGTCAGATTACCGGCAAAACTTTCATCCGATAATGCCGGGACCTGAGAAAGGAAAAAGATATCCTTGTATATCCGGTCTTTATAATTTTCTCCCGCCGCATCATTAACATTCTTTGTTAACCAGTACGCCTGCCCTTTTTCATCCAAATACAGGAGTTTATCTTTCCGCAGGTCCGCAGCCTTTTTATTATCTTCCTCCCCTTCTCCTGTGCCGCTTCCCTCTACCAATTCGCTGGCGCCGACAATGCACAGGTAGGCATCGGAAAAATATTCCATATCATTCCCCGTATCTGACTGGGCCTTGTCATATGCATTAATCAATGGGATAATTGTCTCATAATCTCCGGCCATTTCTTCGTTGTTCCAGACGACAATAACCGGGATGTCGGAAAACATATGCCGTTCTATGTCTACTGCCTGGTATGTGCCAGCGCTGGACGTCCTTTTATAGGTAGTAATGTTTTCCTTGTCGTAAAGTGCTGCATATTCTGCGATCAGTACGCCGTCGATATCGCGTTCCTCCCAAATGCGGATGCAGCCTTCTAAAAATTCCCCCAGATTGGGGGAATAAATTGGTATGATTTCTTCCGCATCATATTTCTTGATGCGGATATTCCCACCCTCATCTAAAAAAAGCAGGTAAAAACCAATCCCTTTTTTACTTGCTTCCTTTGACACGTCATAATTTATCTTGTGGATGTAATTGTTTTTCAGTTCTTTGGACAAAAGTTCCTTATACTCTTCGTCTTCTGTTTCGTATTTGATCGGTTTCCCGATAAAATAGCTGGTAGCCATGTTGCTGATATACCTCGCAAAACCATGCGCAAGTTTATTATTAGGTTTATTGCCGTCCATTGTCCTGGATAATATTTTGTTTTGTACCCTGTAATATTTCTCCAGTTCTTTGTATTTAGGGACTTCATTTAATTTAAATCTATCAATGACTTTCGTCAAAAATTTCCCTTCATAGCAATCCTTAATCGCAAACCGAAACATATTTCACCTACAATCCAAGCCTTCTTTTCTTTCCGATTCTGGCTTTTTTCTTTCCTTTGACATCCCCATTAATAACTTCCACAAATCCGGTCAGCGCATCTTCCGGGTCATCATGGCTGTTTTTCCCTTTACGCTGATACTTTTTAATATGCTGTGCAAATTCCGGCCAGCGCTTTTTCCAGTCATCCGGCATGATGATCTGGTCCATTACATTGGATGCATTTGTTATAATACGAGTTCTTTTATTTTTTGATTGATAAAACCAGGTCACGCTGCACTTATAGCACCGTAATTTTTTCAGGTGCCGGATCACGTTCCGGGCAAACCCGCGCCCGCCGTTGTTGGACTCTATCAGGCACTCCCTCACGCCTGCTATCTGCAGCCTTCTTGCCATTTCTGGCTCTGTCACTTCCATGTGTTCATCTGTACAATATACATCTGTAACATAGCCATATCTGCCGATCTGCCCACCGCTGATACTGCAAAGCAGATCCGCACCCTCATCAGCCGTATCTGTGTAATTGATGACTCTCTCAAATTTATCTGTATCTATTACGTCATAGGTTTTAAATTCCCCATACAGTGACCCTTTTTTATCTACAGGTTTCTGCATGTAGTTCGCGCCCCAGATTTCCTCACTTAACGTTTCCCGCTTATCCTGCAGATCTTCCGTAGGGTATAAGTCTTCACAGACACTTATACCTTCCGGTCCATCTATATCAAGGGCCGCTAGCTCCAGCACATGACACTTGTTTGGGTATTTTTCCAGCAGCCTTCCTGCCAGGTCATCCGTTGCCCATCTTGTCAAAACAATAATCCATAGTGCGCCGGGCAGCGCACGGGAAGACAGCGTATTCTTCAGGAAATTCCAGTGTCCCTCTTTCACCGTGTCATTAACGGCTTCTTTATCATCTTTAATCGGGTCGTCTATAATGATGATATGTCCCCTTAAACCTGTTACAGTACCATTAAAAGATGATGCCAGGTAACTGACATAACTGCCTTCCAGGCTCCACTTCATTACCGATGCATCACCATACTTTACTTTCACATTCGGAAAAAAGTCTCTCGTGGTATAGGAGCCTGCTTCTGGGTCATCTTCTTCCTGTATCATATCCCTGGTCGTCCGGGCGAACTCTGTGGCAATTGTCTCGTTATAGGATATTGTTATGATCTTATTTTTTACATTCTGTCCATAGCACCAGTTGGCAAAATTTGCAAGCGTATAAGATTTCCCAAACCCAGGCGGCAAATTGATAATCAAATACTTAATCGGTTTCCCTGTCTTTTCATTTACAATCTTTTTTTCGTAGGCTGCCTGCAGGGTATTGCACAGTTCATCTTGATAGCTGCGCTCCGGTTTATAAAAATCCGGCTTGTGGAGATTGCAAAACGCCCGGAAATTTTTACGTCCTTTTTCCAGGTTTTTTTCACGTTCAGTCTCTTTTTTATTCAGTTCCTTCTTAAATTGCAGCGCAAGACTGTCCATTTTATCTTTACCTTATCCAGACTTTTTAGTGGTATCGTTCCCTGCTCAGTTCCATGACGGCCCTCTCATGTTCCTGCCGTATTGTTTCTCCCGTTATGCCCATCGGTACTGCCCTGCGGTATTCCCGATTTTTCTGGGCCTTATATTCCCGGCGGAGCTCCCGGTTTCTATCTTTTCGGTATTGCTTTTCTTCCAAAAAACCGCTGCAAGTCTTCAAATAGGCAGATACGCTTTGTCTGGATATTCCGATCAGCATCTCAATATCATTGATCTGCAGATGGCTTTCAAAGTAATATTTATATGCAGTTTCTCTCCAGTTCTCTGCCATGTGTTCCCCTTTACATTTTTGTCCTCATATTGCAGGGCGCAGTAAGGCTACTGTCCCTTCTGTTTTATTGCCTTCACAACCCCTTTAAACGCCTTCATTTTGCCTTCAAATGATAATTTGGTAGGATCGTCCGTAAAAACTTTTTATTCCTGTATGGGCGTTTCTGCGCCTTATTGCAATTTTGACATTTCCCGCTCTGTTTCTTCCGCCAGTATCAGCAGTTTTTCCGCAACATCAGGATACTTTTCTCCAATCTCAGAGTATACCTTTTCTGTAAACAGTTTAAATGCAGTGTGTACCGCTCCCTGCTCTTTCCTGGCACTGATCTTAAGTTTTTCATTGGATACCTGGGCCCGCTGCAGGGATGCTATGCTCTTTGCCGCCTGGGCCCGCTCCTTTGCGTCCATGTCATCATCTACCATAGCCTCCATAATAATCTGGCTGGCCAACAGATTATTAGCTTCATGCAGTTCTGTTGCTGGTCGGTCTATGTTATCCTCTGCAAGCAGCTTTGCAAATTCCTTTGCGATTCTCACCGATTCAAACTTTTTCAAAAACCCTCTGCCATACCGTCCGACGGAAGAGTAATGTACATCTTCTCCCTGCTCCTTTAAGTACGCAGATATATCTTCGTAGGTATCGCCTTCCAGCAAACGATTTTCCACTTCTTTTTTCAGCGGCGCAGGCAGCCTGTCAATTTTCCCATGGCTTCTGTTTTTCTCCATTCCTACTCTCCGATCCCAGCAATTTCCCCTGCGTTTCCTTCGATGTAATCAACTCCTGCAGGTGTGATTTTAATCACTTCCCTGCTGATCCCAAGCCTGCTGTTATTTACTTTAACAACGGATAGCAGCCCTTTCTCCTTCAGGTAATCTACCTGTCTGGAGATCTCTTCCTCTGGCAGTTCTTCTTCATTCTTTTTCAGGCATCCTCTGATAATCTTTACGTTGGTGCCCTCCGGGGCAGCCATCTGGCACAATTCCATAATCTCCAACCTTATAATTTCTTTTTCGACAGTCTCCAACATACTACTCATTGATTTCTACCCCCTTATCTTCGATATCCCCTTCTGCAAGGTTGACGCCTGCAGGCGTCAGCCAGATCAGCGAGTCCATCCAGTTATCACGATTTATTTCCACGTGGATATATCTTTTTCCTTCCCCTCCAAGATAAAAAACTGCTTTCTGTATTTCCTTATCTTCCACAAATCCTTTTGCCCGCAGGGCGCTTTTCAGCACAGCGATCCTGATATCCGTCCCATAATAGGTATAGAGCGTTTCTATGATATCTCCCCGCAATATTTTCGCCTCTGCTACCTGCATCAAATTCATTCTCCGGTTCTCCCCTCCAATTTCTGCTCCATTTTATCCAGGCGCGTTTCTATTTTATTAAGCGACTTTGCGATCGCATTCATGCTCTCTAACTGCCTGTCCATGTTCAGCATCAGCATACTTTCCCGCTTCTCCGCTTCTTTGCGTATCATATCTTCCCGCTTCTGTGCCTCTTCCCGGAGCATCATTTCACGCCTTTCGCTGTTGGCTATGAGCATGTCTTCTCTTTCTTTGGATTTTTCTAAAAGTTCAGCGCTTTTCTTCTCTGATTCTTCCTGCGCATTTTTAGCACGCTCATCGTCTTTTTTAGCACGCTGGATAAAAAACCAGACAAACACAACCAGTAGGACCGCTGTTAATCCCATATTCATTACATAATTCATGATTTCGCTTAATGTCATTTCCGCCATAATATCCTCCAAAACAAAATAGCCACTGTAAAAGTTATCCCTTTACAATGGCTATCGTACCATACCCGGCATCTATTGTATTTTGTACGTTACATTTTTTCTTACAATGCCCCCTCCATCCAACCCATATCTGCAAAGGATGTCTGACCCAGTACATTTCCTCCTTTTTTTGTGGTAAGGCGGTCTCTGACTACATTGTATACTGTCGCCTCCGATACCTCATACTTAACTGCAAGCTGCTTGATGTTACTGCCGTCATACTCCCTATAGATCATACCATAAATCTTATTTTTCAGCAGCTCCTTTTTCTGGGGTATGTAAATGCTGCTTCCCCCGAAGCACTCGCACAATCTTATCAGCCCATCCACTCCGACTGCATCCGCTATCATCTGGTGCTGCTCCTGCAGCTCGTTTATGGTAAGGCTCCCCAGCAGATCCACTCCTTTATCCATTATGTAGCACCTCCCTGGGCATGTCAATTTGTTTCTGGGCTGCCATATTTTTAAGGGCCTCTATCAATTTTGAGGCGCCGCCCTTATCCAGCCATCTGTAGCTGTCCACTTTTGCGTATTTCCTGCACATGCCGTCCAGCCTGGCCATATCGGGGTTTCCATCACCGTCTATCCACCCCAGTTTTTTCATCAGCCCCTTAATATAGGATAATTGCCTGTAGCTTGCCGGATCCCGGCAGGAAGGGGTATTTCCCTCCAAGCTGTCTATTACTTTAGCCGCATCGCCGCAGGAAAGCTCCTTTAAGCTTTCCTTGCCTGTAAGCATTCGGGTGTGCTCATGGAGTAAATCATCATCAATACCCCGTTCCCTGCTGATGGCATGTATCTTTCTGATCTGCGCCGCGGTAATCTTCTTCATGCTTATCCCTCCGATACTGCCATCTGCTCGATCTCATAGTAAAATGTATCCTCCTTATGTAATTTCCCTCCGACTTTCAGGATGTCTTTTTCGTCATAGCTTTTCAGGATGTCTTTATTGACTCCTTCTTTCACGGTGATACAGTCATCCATACCACTTTTCCTCAGGGCCGCTATAACCTTTTTTAATTCCTTTGGTAAGGTCAGTTTTGTACTGAGCCGGAACCCTACTGTCCCAAATGTCAGCTTTCTGCTCTTGCCTTTCATGTCTGTTTTATTAGCCTGGACAAATTCCTTGATTAATAATTCCTGCTTTTTAATCTCTTCCTTGTACGGCTTCGCCATGTTGTCTGATGCTTCTTTGAGCGCGTCGATCTGCATGTTCATACTTCCGTTAATTACTGACAATTCATTGTTGGCCGCCGCTATAGCTTTCAAGGCTGCGTCTACCGCTTCCCAACCCTCCAGCATTGGTATCTCCATTCTTTTTCTTCTTAACATATCCCTATCTCCTTTCTTTTTGGCTGTCAAATCCACTACTGCATACGGCGGACGGCGGAAGGATGACATATCATGCATCCATCCATACCGCGCCATTTCCTCATATGCTGCCTTCTTTATCTGTTTCCATCTGCTGCTTCCCATACGCTTCCCTTCAGATTATCTGTACCGTATTCTTTTCTGTCTTCCGCTCCCTGCTGTCCATATCCCTCACTATTTTGGATATGTAGTCAGGCATTTCCTGTTTTTGGAAAGAGATCAGCTCCGCACCCGCATCATTCAGTACCGATAATATTTCCTTCATTACCTTCCCCGGGAACAGCCGCCTGGCTTCCTCTGCAAGTTCAATTTCTTCCTCATTTGGCAATCCAGCTTTCCTGATTTCCGGCATCACAAATTCAATATTGAGTTTTACTTTTTTCATGTTCAGTCCTCCTTTATGTTGTTTACTAACTGTTTTTCTAACGCGTCAAAATCGTAATCCCTCTGGGGGAAGCGGCAGAAATCGTTCTTTTCCTGCCTGCCCATCCCCTGCTCCCTTGCTTTTGCCAGGTTCCTTATAATCCCTCTGGTATAGCACTCCTTATAGGATGGATACCTGCCTATATGTATCCGTAGGGCTTCATCCACAACTTCGGCCGGAAATTGGCTCCAGTAAGCCTCTTCTTTATCCTTTACGCTCTGGCTGATCCGGCCGGACTTCCTCGTCCTGCACAATACTGTCCAGTATTTCTTCCGTAGTTCTTCCCGACTTGTCATACATCACGCTCCTATATTCATATCTTTCATAACTCTGGCTACTCCCGAATCTGTCACTTCTTGGAAGACGGCAGCCGTATTGACAAATACATTCACCGCTCCCCGGAGCCCGTAATTTGTCCGGCAGATCCGGTACAGCACATCAATAGCATCATCACTCACTTCGTACTGGCCAAATACAGCGCGGGTATCCTCTTTTGTGATATGTGTTGTCAGCACCTGCTTACGCATCCCGATCCGGGAAAAGAGCTGCGCAAAATCTGCCCTGCCGCTTCCTTTCATTTTTGTGTATACTTCGTCATTGCCGATCAGGGCCAGGCCAACCCCGGACTCATCCGATATGCAGCGCAGATGATTGAGGGTACGCACGGTCAGGTGCTGTGCCTCATCCACAATGAGCACCCTGCCACTGTCCTGCAGCTTTGCTATGATTTCCCGGGTGATCTTCCGTGCTACCCGCTCCCGGACGCCAAGCTGCTCCGCCAGCAGCTCATTTACGCCGGTAATGCTGGCATAAGTCGGGGATATCGTAATACCCACCGCCAGGCTGTTGTCCTTCAGATACCGTTTTACCGCTTCCGTCTTCCCGACTCCGGCATCCCCATAAACAACGGATATCTTTCCCTGGATATGGCTGTAGCGTATGGCGTTTATCACTGTTTTGGTAATCGTAGTGGGCACATAACCAGGGGCCTTCGGCGCCACTCTCTTTTTCTCATTTACTTTCTGCAGGGCCGTTACCTTGTCGCATACCGTCAGAGGCGTCTTATACGTCCCTGATAAAAAACTGCTCAGTGCAGACTCCGATATGCCAAGTTCCTTTGCAATCGCTGACTGTGTTTTCCCGCTTTCCTGCTTATACTGTTTCACAAAATCGACAGCTTCCTCCACCGTCAAAATCTTTTCTCCATCCATGTTTTCTCTCCTTATTTCATCGCGGCAAGCCTCTCCAGGGCCTGCGTATAGTCTATTGGCTCTACATCTTCGCTTCCTGCCGCCAGTCCCCTGCTTACATCGTTGTACTGGACCGGCGTCAATATCTTCGGATCCAGATGTTCCCCGGATCCCATCAGCCGGGATGCCTCTTCCATAATCAACGCCATCGCATCCTCTGACTGTATATCCTTTGCCTTCTTGTAACGTTTTACAAGCTTCTCCAGCTGCCGGTTCTCCTTCATGGCCGCTGATACCTCTTCCTTTGTAGCAAAATATCCCAGCTTTGCGATCTGTCCCGCCGTACACAAAAATCTGTCCTTTTCGTCATAAATGCGCACCTCTGACAGATCGTCAGGATTGTACCTAAAATACACCTTCTCTCCCTGGTAACTGTAAGAAAGCTCCAGGGAATTAAACCATACTTTTGAGTCATAAAGTGACAGATATACGCCGTTACGCTGCACCTTCTGCATCCGGGTATTCCGCAGCATCATCAGGTTTAACTGCTCTTTTGTCGCTGTCCGCTTCTCAATCAGGCATGCGGCATACACTTCATTCCGCGTACGGCCTCCCATGCTGCTACCGTTATGGGGCCGGGTATTAAAATACCCTTCTATATAGGTGTCTACGTATCTGATAAACTCCGGCAGCAGAGTAAAGTTCTCTGCATCCTTCCCGGTCTTTTTCAGCCGTTCCGGCCGCTCCGCCACAGTACCGCCGGTATACCCGGCAAAAAGCTTCGAAAAATCTTCTTTTATGTCCCTAAAGGCTCTTTCTATAATCTTCGCCTTTGCATTCCTGGCAAGGGCCGTCCGAAACTCAATGCCCAGGTTTTCCAAGATCGTCGGTGCAACATGCTCCTGTGTCTTCGCCGATTTCCGGAACCCCCGGCCCCCGATATCAAAAGTAAGAAATTCCCGGCCATTGTCAGACAGGATCCGCCTGGGTATCCCATACCTTTCGATTCCCCGGCGCAGCGCCATCAGTGTGGCGTCGGAACAGGGGTTCATCGTTACATACCAGCCCACCATCTTCCGGCTCCGCACGTCCAGGAAACCAGTCAGGTACACGCGGACAGGCTTCTTATGCTCCCCGTCGTTGACAAATACATCAAAGGTATGGTTATCGCACACCCAGATGTCATTAGCATTCAGATCATCATAGGTACGCTCTATGTAAGGCGCACACTTGTCCTTAAATGCTTTCTCTCCGTGCCGGTAATACTGCAGCACCGGCACAGGGATATCCTTTACGATCTTCCGGGCAAATGCAGCGCTGCTGGCCAATGGCAGCAGTTCCGGCTTTTCTGACTTTAGCGCCAGCTCTGTCAGCTCCATGCACTTTTTCACGCTCTTCTGGGACTCATCCAAGTAATAATATTCAAAAAGATCAAACACCGTATCCGGTATGGCCTTTGCGTGGTTCTCATGTTTCCCCCGCCTGTCGATCAGCGCGCCCTCCCCGGATTCCTGCAGGGCCTTCCACTGCCGCTGCAGGATCCTGGGGGAAAACTTTTTATCCGGGAACCTTGCCTCCAGGTACTCTGTAAATTTCTCATCCGCTTCTTTCCGGCTCCCACTGTAATGGTTCCTGTACTCGCGCCATTCGGAAAGGACATCTTTCCAAAAAGAGGCTTCTTTCCTCTCTTCATAGGACAGCTCTTCCAGGCCCTTTACAGCTACAGGCTTGTCCTGCCGGATGGCCGGGAATTTCTCCCTGTGCAGGCGCATGTACTTTTTCTGGAG
This sequence comes from uncultured Lachnospiraceae bacterium, assembly GCA_948441955.1. Classification (GTDB taxonomy): domain Bacteria; phylum Bacillota; class Clostridia; order Lachnospirales; family Lachnospiraceae; genus CAPEBR01. The sequence goes on from CAOJQZ010000028.1 coordinate 24,735, forward strand.
TTTTGGCTCAATAGATGCAAGGGGAATTAAATAACCTTTTGAAGCAAAATTTATTTCTGCCTTGATATCCCCACAAGAAATTAATCTCCTTGTATGACGCTCTGATATTCCTCGTAAATCTGCATATTCTTTTACTGTAAGCTGTTCCATAAAAATCCTGCACCTTCTTGTTTTTTTGTCCTGGCAATGCTATACTGTAACTGCTTATATTACAGAGATTCCGGTCCTTCTTTTGGGGATCGGTTTCTTTTTTGCACTGCCATCATACTCTTCGATCTTTTCTTCCAGCACAATTCTGCAGGAGGATATTATTTCTCCCATTCATAGCATTTTCTTGTATCGGCTTCAAATATCCCCCAGTCCTTACCGTTCAGGAAAATCAGTTTGTCATGATGCGCTGAAATTTCCCTTATTTGCCGATTGCGACTTTTAGCGTTGTGCATGTGGTAGATAGCTTTCTTGACATCACCGCTCTTGATGGCTTCTGCAACTGCTTTTCCATCTTTTTTGTTCCACCGCTTTAATGCTCTGATACAATCAGCGTTTACGTTCGCTCTCATTGTATATCCCTGCACCTTTTTGCTTTCCTTTAATTCCATATTTATTTTCTTCATTTCCCGTATCTTCCCTTTTCAGATTTAAAGTATAAAATCAGCAGGATCAAAGACCACAAAATAATCTCTCTTTTTAAAACTATCAGGAACGCCTTCATCATCATCTTCTTTCTCCTCCTGGTCACAGCATGCGCTTTAAAGGGCAGCTATCGCATTGTGCTGCATGCAGTTCTTCCTCATCCTCAAAACAGTCCGGGTACTTGCAGTACCTGCTGCAGATGTTTTCCCGTATCTCTTCCAGCAGTTTCCCTACTGTGCCCTCCATAACTGGCAGGACTTTTGTCAGTTCCATCTGTTCCAGCCTGGACAAGAGGATAATACCCCTTTCTTCTGTATCGATGTACCAGCCCCTGTCAGCAAAACGGTAACCTGCTACCGTCACCCTATCCGTATGGCCATCCGACTGGACCGTGACTTTTCGGCCAATCGGGTACCTTTTTATTAACTTGGAAAATTCAAATACCATTTCATACCCTCTCCTTTTATGGTATACTTTCTTTATAATAGTCTTTTTTAAATAACTACTTTTATTTAATGGAAGGATTCCTTATGAAATTAAATATTGGCTGTATGCGCGATACACTACTTGCACTAGAACAATTTGAGTATGGCCAGCCTATCCATCATAAAGAACTTGAAAAAATACTCGCCTCTTCTTACTCGGAAGCAGATATCCAGTATTCCCTTTTGAAACTTTCTGAAGCGGGTTATATAAGAGCACAGATTTTCAATGAATCCGGCTTCTGCTTTCAAGTAAATATCATTTTCGATATCACATATACCGGCCATGAGTTTCTCAACAGTGTACGGCCAAAATCCGTATGGCAAAAAATTTCTCATTTGATTGGAAAAACCGGAATCGAATCCCTATCTATAGCCAATGGAATCGCAAAAACCATTGCCACAGATGAATTTTCAAAACTCTTGTTATCAACTATCCACCCCAAATGATCCATCTCCCCACATTTTTTCCAATTCTTTTATACTTGCTCTGCATTCATCTTGCCTCTTTATATACCGATATCTAAAGATCGCCATTTGGTAATCAATCCCTTCCTGCTGGGCAAGTTTTTTTATTTCCTCAATTTCTTTGTTCTTCTCTTCCAGCATGACATCTATTCCACCTCGGCTTAGCATTTCTTCCCTTGTCAGTATTTTTCTATGTCTTTTCATATCGATATGGTCCATCAGGACCGACAGAAGAGGGGCTGTAAGCTCCATGCTCTTTTCCAGCTTACGGATTCTCTTTTCCACTTTCCTTTTTTTCATTTATTGCCTCCTTCCTATTGCAGATTCACGTCGGCGGTTTTCCCACATAATTTCCGCTATCGCTTCTTTTGTGGCGAAATATTTTAATCCGGGAATCTTATTTATTTCTGCTATCCACAGACGTTTTTCCAGCTTGCGGAGTTTCTTTTCTAATTTCTTTTTCTTCATATTTCCTCCGCTATTTCAAATCGATGAAGACTTTATTGTCATCCTGCCATGTAAAACTTTCCACTTCTCTATTCATATAGTCCAAGACATTGTCCTGGAACCAGCTGCCACGCGCAAGTACGTGGCAATCTGTATCACGTATGACTACTTCCGTACTGTCCTTAACAAGATCTTTTTCTAACATCCTGGCTAACGTCATGCTTTATCCAACTCTCCTTTCTGTCCATTCTCCGGTCATCATACTGCCAGGCTGTCCATACTGCACCCCAAAGCATCAGCAATGTACTTGCCCAGTACCATGGACGGCGGTTTCCGGCCGCTTTCTACCTGGCATATCATTGACGGCCTTACATTAACCTTTTCGGCCAGCTCAGTCTGTGACATCCCAAGCTCTTCGCGCCTTTTCCTGATATTTTCGCCAATATCCATATACACTTTCCTCCTTTCTGTGATATTCTATATTTATAGATTAACTGCGGTTACAGTATAGTATAATACAGTTTTTACTGTATTTCAAGCTATTTTGCAGCAATTACTGTATTTTTATATTTTACATAAATATGGAGGGGTATTTTCATGAATAATGTACAATTAGCCAATATCATCCGGCTACTTTGTAAGTCTAAAAAGATAACGGTAAAAAACCTATTGGAAAATTGTAAAATTAACCGTAATTTCATGTATGATCTTGAAAAAAAAGCACAAGCACCTTCAGCTGATAAATTAGTAGCTATTGCTGACTATCTCGATTGTTCTATTGATTACCTTCTTGGCCGCACTGACAATCCTGAGATCAACCATAGCCTTAATACATACGATAAACACAAAAAGGGCACCTATACATACAATACAGAAGCTGTGTCCCCTGTTTCCATGGTTGCAGAAGAGCCTTCTGTTTACAAAACCAACAAGGAAATTTCTATCCTTGGGAAAGTTGCTGCCGGTGTCCCTATCCTTTCCTATGAGATAGATTACGGAACCGTCATCCCTGAAAATTCTTCTGCTTCATATGCCCTGATCGCACAGGGGGATAGTATGTATCCTGTTATTTTGGACACGGAAGCGATCGAAGTCATCAGCCAGAAAACCCTTGAACAGGGAGAAATTGGTATCATCTCCGTCAATGGAGAAATGACCTGTAAGAAATTTTATAGCTTCCCGGACCACTACGAACTACGGCCGATCAACCCGGATTTTGAAATCATATATGTGCCTAAAAGTTCTTCAACCAATCTTCAAATAAGAGGAAAAGTGTCTTTAACCGAAGTGCAAAAGAAGCGCTTTTGAAGTCATTTTTATATTTTTTTCTTATTTTTGAGAGTAAAGGAGATATTGCGGACATATTTTGTTGTTATAAATAAAGGAAGTTTTGCAGTTTATATATTTTTCAAATTTATGTCCGCAATATTTTTTATTTTTTTTAAGTATTGATATTTACTGATATAATAAAGCGGACATAGAACTACAGCATTTTCTAAAAATGTCCGTGATATTTTTCTTCCCGTCTTTTATATAATTTCAATAATCTTTAACCTTTCTTTAAAATGGCGTATTTTCGGCATTTTAAGAATTCATTCTGTTGAATTTCATTGAATAAAAAAATAGAGCCTTTTTCAGCTCTATTTTTTGTCTCGTTTTCCTTTGTCACTTAAAATGACATTTTTTATTTCTCTCTGTTTCTCAAATGGCGTATTTTCGGCATTTTTGAGGATTTTTCTGGATTTTTCATTTTTTTGTTTTTTGTCATTCTTTATGATAAATTACACCTATATAACAGAAAAAAGAATCCCGCAGAGCAGGATTCTTCACCTGTGGAGAGTCACTCTTTCGGCAAATCTCCATCTC
>CAOJQZ010000029.1 GCA_948441955.1 uncultured Lachnospiraceae bacterium
CATTCATCTGCGCCGCAACCTCAGCCGCAAAGTCCTCATTCTTCTTCTCAAGTCCTTCGCCTGTCTCAAAGCGGACGAATCTCTTAAGCTCTACCTTAGCTCCAACTTCCTTGGAAACCATCTCAAGATATTTTGCAACAGATTCTTTATTTTCAGCTTTAACATACTCCTGCTCTAACAGACACACTTCCTTTAGTTCCTTATTAAGACGTCCGGTAATCATCTTCTCAATGATATTTTCCGGCTTGTTTGCATTCTTCGGATCATTCTTAGCCTGAGCAATAAGAATTTCCTTCTCGTGCTCCTTATAATCCTCCGGCACCTCGTCTGTAGACACATACTTCGGATTCAAGGCTGCAATCTGCATAGCTACATTCTTAAGAGCTTCTTTTACCTCGTCAGAATTATTCTCTGTCTTAGCCTCAACAAGTACGCCAATCTTGCCGCCTGCATGAATATAGGATACAACGACTCCATCCTCGGAAACGATCTTCTCGAATCTTCTGATATTCATATTCTCGCCAATCTTTGCAATCATAGCTGCAAGCTTGTCCTGAACAGTCATTGAAGTATCAAGCGCCCACGCCTCTGCCTTAAACGCATCAATATCTGCCGCGTCTGTGTCAGCCGCCTGCTCTGCAACTTCCTTTACATATGTCTGGAACACTTCATTCTTAGCAACGAAATCCGTTTCTGCATTAACCTCTACAATTGCTGCTACCTTATCGCTATTCTTAATTGTTGTTGCAACAATACCCTCTGCAGCAATCCTTCCCGCTTTCTTCTGGGCAGTTGCAAGGCCCTTCTCCCGAAGAAACTCAACAGCCTTATCGAAATCGCCGTCTGTCTCAGTCAGCGCTTTCTTGCAGTCCATCATTCCTGCACCTGTCATCTCTCTTAACTCTTTTACCATACCAGCTGTAATTGCCATCTTCTATTCCTCCTCAGCTGCTGCCTCTTCCTCATACACTTCCCCGGCAGCGTCCTCATAATAAGCATCCTCTTCACCTGTTGCTCCCTGATTTGCCTCTATGACAGCGTCAGCCATCTTGGAAACAATTAACTTAACAGCACGGATTGCATCGTCATTTCCAGGAATTACATAATCTAATTCTTCCGGATCACAGTTTGTATCAGCAATTCCAATAAGAGGGATACCAAGTGTATGTGCTTCCTGAACACAGATTCTCTCCTTTTTCGGATCAACTACAAAAATTGCGTCCGGGATTCTCTTCATCTCTTTGATTCCGCCGAGATTCTTCTCAAGCTTTTCCCATTCCTTCTTAATCTGGATAACTTCCTTCTTCGGCAGTACGTCAAAGGTCCCGTCCTCTGACATTCTCTCAATCTCCTTAAGACGTGCAACTCTGCTCTTAATCGTCTTAAAGTTTGTGAGCATACCGCCAAGCCATCTCTCATTTACATAGTACATTCCGCAGCGCTCTGCCTCAGCCTTAATAGCATCCTGAGCCTGCTTCTTTGTTCCCACAAAAAGAATAGTGCCGCCCTCTGCCGCAATATCTGCTACTGCATTATAAGCCTCGTCGACCTTGCCTACTGACTTCTGAAGGTCAATAATATAGATACCATTTCTCTCTGTGTAAATGTATGGAGCCATCTTAGGGTTCCATCTTCTTGTCTGATGTCCAAAATGAACACCTGCTTCCAAAAGCTGTTTCATTGAAATAACGCTCATGTGTCTTTCCTCCATTTGGTTTTAGTCTTCCGCATGCTGAAATTCTCTTCCGCAACCGGTCTGTATATCCAGACTTAGGCACCTGCCGGAATCTGGCATGCGTGTTTTTTCACAACGGTGATAGTATAGCATATAACTGAAGGAAATACAAGAATTTTTAGGCACCTGGAGAAAATTTATGCAATAAAGGTTACTGTAGAACAGTAATTAATAAAAACAGGAACTGCCCTATGACAATTCCTGTCTCTCTGTCAAATGTTATTTTCTGAAATCTGAGGTTTCAAATTCCACGCAAAAGTGAAAAATTACTATTCAACATATGCGTACTGGAAATACCAGTAACCGTATGGGCTGTGCCATGTTCCCTGAAGAGCCGGGGACTGCAGCCAGAAGTCATTGTAATATGCAACCGGAATGCATGCATAATCGCTCATCATGAGCTGCTCTGCTTCGTGAAGAGCAGCGAAATGTTCATTTGCATCTGCACATTTCGATTTTTCAATAAGTGCATCATAGTCCTTGTTGTTGTACTTACCATCGTTATTTCCATTGGTTGAGCAGAGAAGCTCAAGCATGTTGGATGCATCGTTATAATCCATAATCCAGCCATTACGCGCCATCTCATAGTCTCCGGCACGACGCTGCGGAGTAAAGGAACCCCATTCTACCTTATCAATATTCATCGTGATTCCGAGATCCTTGTAGCAGTCCTGAAGATACTCAGCCACAGCTACATGATAGCCAGCGTCATTTGTAGAATAAGTAATAGTCGGGAAGCCCTCTCCGTTCGGATATCCTGCATCTGCAAGAGCTTTCTTAGCCTCCTCCAGGTTTGCCTCATAGTCCTCGCTGATATATGGCTGTCCGCCATTCTCGTCTACTGCATTATCATAGAACATGCCGTCTGCGTCAGCAACACCAGGTCCCATAAAGTTATATGCCGGACTGTAAGTTCCCTGCATAATTACATTTGCAATGTAATCACGGTCGATTGCAAGATTCAGAGCTTTACGTACATTTACGTTATTAAACGGCTCTTTCTGTGTCTGCATGCTTAAGTAATATGTTCCCAAAGTCGTATCAACATAGAAATCTCCGCCATCCTCTGCTTTATCAAGGCTCGGGATTTCCTCTGTCGGAACATCCTTGATCATAAGAGCTTCACCGCTTGTATAAGCCGCATACGCTGCACTGGAATCCTCAAGTAAAAGGAAATTAATCTTATCCGTTACAATACGGGAAGAATCCCATCCGCCCTTGTAGTTCTCGTTCTTTTCACATACGATACGTTCGCTTGGAACCCACTCTGTAATCTTGTAAGGTCCGTTACAAATATAAGTCTCCGGCGCTACGGACCAGGAATCACCATTTTCTTCAACAGTAGCCTGCTGAACCGGGCTCATTGAAGCAAAGGCAGCAATCTTATCAAAGTAAGAGCATGGATAAGCCAGCGTAACAGTAAGAGTCTTTCCATCCTCGCTTGCAACAACATTTAGCTTCTCAATATCCGGCTCTGTGGTTGGTTCACCATCCTCATCCGGATTACCGATTGCATCCTTATAACCATCAATCATTCCGACAACAGTTTCACCATAAGGCGCAGCTACATTGGGGTCGCAGAGACGCTTAAAGCTGTACTCAAAATCCTTTGCTGTAAGGTCAGAGCCATCGCTCCATTTCAAGCCGTCACGCATGGTAAACGTCCATACAAGGCCGTCCTCGCTTGTCTCATATTTCTCTGCCTGTCCAGGCTGCACTTTTCCATCCTCATCAATGATAAGAAGTGTCTCAAACATTGTAATGAGCATGTTTGCACCGTCCATAGCGCTGTTAAGCGCCGGATCCAGTGTTTCCGGGTTTGGTCCAATCTGTACGGTAATCTCTGACGCGCTGCCAGAAGCATCATCGGATGGTTTTGCATCGTCTGAATTATCAGAACCACCCTTTGAGCCGCAGGCTGCAAGAGAAAGCGTCATACAAACTGTCAGTAACATTGCAGCTAATCTTTTTGCTTTCATAATAATTTTCCTCCGTTTTTTATTTTGCATAAAACTGCTTTATATCCATAATATGCCGCCGGCATATGGGATACCAACATCATTCGCCGGCCTTTAGCGCCGCCGGCACTATCTCACCTGTTCCAGATTGTGGCAGGCCGCCCAGTGTCCCGGGCTGATTTCCTTAAATTCCGGACACTGTGCACTACACTGCTCGGTGGCATACGGACATCTGGTCCTGAAACGGCAGCCGCTGGGCGGATTTAAAGGACTCGGCACGTCCCCCTGAAGCGCGATACGCTTAGAAGCCCTTGCCGTCTTCGGATCCGCAATCGGAATAGCGGAAATAAGGCTTCTGGTATATGGGTGAGCGCTTCTTGTGATGAGCTCATAGCTGTCCGCAAGCTCCACCAGCTTTCCAAGATACATCACACCGATACGGTCAGAAATATGCTTCACAATACTAAGATCATGGGCAATAAACAAATAGGTAAGTCCCATCTCCTTCTGAAGATCCTCAAACATATTGACAACCTGTGCCTGAATCGATACATCCAGCGCCGAAACAGGCTCGTCGCAGACAATAAACTCCGGATCCACCGCCAAAGCCCGGGCAATGCCCACACGCTGTCTCTGTCCCCCCGAAAACTCATGGGGATAACGGTTGGCATGCTCGCTGTTAAGGCCTACCGTCTCTAAAAGGGAAAGGATACGATTCCGTCTCTCCTCCTTGCTGTTTGCAAGCTTATGAATATCAATGGGCTCCCCAACAATATCTCCGATTGTCATACGGGGATTTAAGCTTGCGTAAGGATCCTGAAAAACAATCTGCATCTTGCGGCGGTACGGCAGCATTTCCTCCGCTGTCTTGGTACCGAAAATTTCTTTACCGTCGGCATCTCTTTTCACTGTTCCGTCCGGATTTTGCAACGGATGCTTTCCGCTGTCAAAAATGATTTTTCCATCATATATAATGCGTCCGTCCGTAGGCTCGTACAGACGCAGCATGGTACGCCCTACCGTTGTTTTTCCGCAGCCAGACTCTCCAACAAGACCCAGGGTCTCTCCTTTTCTGATTGCAAAGGACACATCATCTACTGCTTTCACAACACGCTTATTCTTTCCATATCCTCCTGCCGGAAAAAACTGCTGCAGGTGCTGGATTTCCATTAGTATTTCCTGATTACTCACCGTCCTTGCCTCCCTCCTCAAACTGTTCTTTCTGAAGCAGCCAGCAATGACTGTAATGGGTATCGCTTAACTCCGTCTTTGGCGGCATAGTATCAAGGCATATCTTCATGCAGCTTGCACATCTCGGTGCAAACGGACATCCTTTTGGGGGATTCAGAAGATCCACTGGCTGTCCCTCAATAGGAACAAGACGCTCGTCCTCCTCGGTGTCAAGCTTTGGAATAGACTTTATCAACCCCTTTGTGTATTCATGTCTGGGCTCATAAAAAATCTCATCTGCCGTTCCGTATTCTATAATGTGGCCGGCATACATAACCGCAATCTTCTCACACATACTTGCAACCACACCCAAATCATGGGTAATCATAATGATACTCATCCCCAGTTTTTCCCTAAGCTCCTGCATGAGTTCGAGAATCTGTGCCTGTATCGTAACGTCAAGCGCTGTAGTAGGCTCATCGGCAATCAGAAGCTTCGGCTCACACGCCAGGGCAATAGCAATCATGACACGCTGCCTCATACCGCCGGACAGCTCGTGAGGATACTGCTTCAGGCGCTTCTCCGGTTCATTGATACCTACAAGCTCCAGAAGCTCCTTTGCACGGGCCTGAGCCTCCTGTTTTGTCTTATCTGTATGTAAAAGTATAACCTCTTTAATCTGATTCCCAATCGTATATACCGGATTCAGACTGGTCATAGGATCCTGAAAAATAATGGAAACCTCATTTCCACGCATCTTGCGGAACTCCTTCTCCGTCATTTCATCTACCTGATGACCGTTAAAACGTATCGTTCCGCCGATAAGCTTTCCCGGATAAGCGGTAAGCCCCATCAGGGAATACGCCGTAACGGATTTACCCGAGCCAGATTCTCCAACAATGCCAAGAACTTCGCCCTCCTCCATAGAGAAGGAAACTCCGCTTAAAGCCTTTACCTCGCCGGCCGGAGTAAAAAAGGAGAGGTATTCGTCTTTAATTTCTAACAGTTTTTCTTTCAAAATACTCGTACCCCCTTTAATTTTTCAGCTTCGGGTCAAACGCATCCCGAAGGCCGTCGCCGAAAAGATTAAATACCAGTATGATCACACTGATAAATACTGCCGGAAGAATCAAAAGATGCGGATATGTATTCATCCCCTTTACGGCATCCGTGGCCAGAGAACCCAGAGAAGGCATAGGCGCCGCAACTCCGAGTCCCAGAAAGCTTAAATAGCTTTCAGTAAATATAGCAGACGGAATCTGCAGTGTTGTCGTTACAATCAGCGTACCGATACAGTTTGTCAGAAGATGCTTTTTCACAATACGCCCGCTCTTCGCGCCAAGAGCACGGGCCGCTGTCACGTACTCCGATTCCTTTAATATCAGCACCTGCGAACGGGTAATACGCGCCATTCCAACCCAATACAGAAGTACAAACACAAGAAAAATCGCAATCAGGTTTGGACCCATCTTCTGCATCCAGCTAAATCCGGGGCGCATAGCCAGCTCTTCAAGGGTAGGCTTTAACGCCATTGAAAGGATAATAATCAGAAGGATATCCGGTATTGTATACAAAACATCCGTAATACGCATCATAATATTATCTGCCCATCCGCCTGCAAAGCCTGCAATCGCACCATAAGTGGCTCCTACAAGAAGGACAAGGGCCGCACACACAAGACCAACGCTTAGGCTGATGCGGGTCCCCATCATGAGGCGGACGGCAAAATCACGCCCCAGCTTGTCTGTACCGCAGATATGGGGAAATACACTCTCTCCCGCATCAATCCGCTCCTGCTCTTTTGCGCCATACTCAAAAGGTGCAAGATTCTCACTATACCGTATCTGCTCATCGTAACTATAGGGCCATACAGAAGGCAGTATATATGCAAAAATCATAATTACAATAATGAAAAACAAACTGACCATTGCAATTTTATTCTTGCGCAGGCGGCGCATACCGTCCGCCCAGAAATTAATGCTTTTGCGCATCACAACAAGACTTTCTTTCTCCTCTGCTGAAGCAGGAAGGAAATCCTCCGCTTTCAACTGAAGACTTGGAATTTTATTACTCATCTTTTCTCCTTCACCTGCTCTCTATTTTAACTTAATCCGAGGATCTATGATTTTATAAAGAATATCTACAATTACGTTCGCTGATATAATCAAAGTTGCAAGAACAATCGTCGTGCCCATGATCATCGTATAATCGCGGTTTGTAATAGAAGATACAAATTCACGCCCCAATCCCGGTATTGTGAAAATCTTCTCTACAACAAAGGAACCTGTCATAAGTCCTGCAAGCATAGGACCTACATAGGTAACTACCGGAAGAATCGCGTTACGAAGCGCATGCTTAAACAAAGTCTTAAAACTGGACACACCTTTTGCCCTGGAAGTACGTATGTAATCCTGTCCCATAACGTCCAAAAGACTGGAACGCATAAGTCTCGTAATATAGGCTGTCGGATAGATTGCCAGCGCCGTTACCGGCATAACATAAGAGGAAAGCGTATTCAGTCCTACAGTAGGAAAAATATTCAGCTTACTTCCAAATGTATACAAGAGCAGCACGCTGCTTATAAAGCTTGGTATGGCAATTCCGCAGGTTGCCAAAACAATGATAAAATTATCAGGAATCTTCCCTCTGTTATATGCCGAAATACACCCCAACGGAATACCAAGCATCAGGGCAATTACAACTGCAACGCCTGCGAGTTTTGCAGATACGGGAAATTTTGAAAATATAATATCAGATACTGTACGGCCTCTCTGTCTTAAACTATATCCCATATCTCCCTTAACAAAATCTGTTATATAAGTGGTATAGCGTTCAAATATGGGCTTGTCCAACCCATATTTTGCCGCCAGAGCCTCCTGGGCCGCCTTACTGATAGACTTTTCTGCTACAAATGGTCCTCCCGGAACCAGATTCATAAGAAAAAATGTCAACGTTGCAACAACAAATATACTGACAATGCCAAGTGTTAAACGTTTAACTATATATTTTTTCAACTTCGAATCATCCTCCCTACATTTTCTTTTTCACTACAATATATATGGCATTTTACATTCCCCATATACAAGATAATATGGATATTTTAGCATAAATTATTGAGAAAATCAATAATCTTTTTCCCGCATAGAGTATATTCAGAACGCAAATAGAATAATAAATATGTTGTTGAACAAAAAAAGAGCTGAATAACAGCTCTTTTTTATCTATCATCTCATTTATTTACTTTTGTTAATAACGTACATAAATCATACCTGCCTGTACCGGTCCTACCTGTACCGGCATTCCCTCTGTCGGAGCATGAATCATCTGACCGCCTCCGATATAAATACCGCAATGATCCCAGTTCGTACATACATCTCCTGGCTGCGGATCCGTTACCTGTGGCCACGTCATAAAGGTGTAAGTTGTCCCAAGACGACCATAACTTCCCGTCAGACAATATCCCACCAGTCCAGAACAGTCAAAGGAACTGGGGCCGGTCGCTCCCCATACATACGGAAGACCTATACATCCATATGCACGATCTACAACAACATTTCCGGTAACAGGATTATAGGTAGGTGCCGAAGACGAATAACTATCGTCGCCGCCCGTCGTATCCTGACTTGGAGGCTGTTGTTGCTGCTGTTGCTGTTGTTGCTGACGAGCCGCCTCTGCTTCTCTTTCAGCCTCTTCTGCCTGACGCTGACGTTCCTCTTCCGCTTTTCTTTCCGCTTCAAGGGCCGCCTGAACAGCTTCCTGAATCATTCCATCAAGATTTTCTATCTCACCGCTTTTTTCTTCAATCGTAGTATTCAATTCTTCAGACTGCGCCTGATACTCTGTCTGAAGCTCTTCGAGCTTTGCCTTATCCTCTTCCAGGCCGGTTTTTATATCGTCAACCTCCTGTACTGTGTTTTCATATTCATGAAGCATATCACGATCATATGTATGTACCTTTTGTACATATTCAACCTGATTAAGGGCCTCCGCAATACTTCCCGAAGAAGCAACCCGTTCAAGCGCCGATCCGTCTCCTTCCTCATACATATACCTGATACGAAGCTTCATATCTTCATATTGCTTCTGCTGCTTCTCTTCTGCCGCTGCAAGATCATCCTCAGCCTTTAGAAGCTTCTCCCCGGTAGATATAAGCTGATTCTGCAGCTCATTCATCTTGGTCATAAGTTCGTTAAGCTTTGTCTGCAGACTGCCAACTTCATTTTCTGCCGCTGCTTTCTTATCCTTAAGCTCATCCACTGAAGGAGCGGCAGAAACAGTCGTTATCACCAAAGAACTTAACATAACAGAAACAATAAATGCTTTCACCAGTTTTCTCTTCATCTTTTCACCTTTCCTTAATTAATTATTCCCTAATCTATCGAAGTCATATTATACGTCTCCCTCAATCAATATAACTCCACTCCCTTTTACGCATCTACAAACAGAATACAGCAACTTTCGATAGATTTCAATATATTTTTTTTAATTACCATAAATTTCTCTTACCAATAACGCACATAAGTAGGTGTTCCGACATCATTTACATTAGAAACTTTTACAACATCACCTTCCTGAGGCGCATGAATCATCTGTCCTCCACCTATATAAATTCCTACGTGTCCAGGATAATAAACAATATCTCCCGGCTGTGGATCGCTTACGGTTGCCCCTGCCCCCTGCGACTCAGAATAATGTGAAAGCCCGATACCTGCTGCACTATGGCAATACATTACCAGTCCCGAACAGTCAAAACCAGAAGGACTCGCTCCTCCGTACACATAAGGAACTCCTAACTGACTCTGTGCGGCGCTTACAATCATCTGCGCCAGTGAACTGTTTCCTGTGCCGCTGTAAACCGGAGCTGTAAATTCTCCGCCCAAGCCGTCCTCAGAACTATTATCTGCTGCTTCGCCAGAATCTCCGGTGCCGCCGGCAGTCTGCTGCTGCATCTGACCATAGGTAGCCTCTGCCAGCGCAGCCTGCAGTAATTCATCTATATTATCAACCTCTGCCTTTTTGCTTTCAATCATCTCATTGAGATTATTTTCCTCTGTCTGAAAGTCTGCCTTCATAGATTCCATACTCTTTTGTTCTTCCTCAAGCGTTGTCTTTAGAGTATAAACCATCTTTTTGGCTTCTATATATTCGTTCAGCTTTTCTCTATCATAGCTGTGTACATTCTGTACATATTCCGCCTTATTCATAAGTTCAGTAAAACTGTTAGCCGTCATAAGAGCCTCTATCAAACTGCTGTCACCCTGCTCATACATGAAACGAATACGAAGCTTCATATCCTCATACTGCTTCTGCTCCACTTCTTCCGCTTCAGCCAGTTCTTCTTTAGCCTGGATAATCTCTTCTCCTTTATCTACAAGTTTTCTTTCCAACTGATTGATGTTTGATATTATTTCTGTCAGCTGGCTCTGCAGCGCATCCACACTCTCCTGTGCCGCCTGCTTTTCCTGTTCGAGCTCATCAGCCTCCGGTGCCGCAATAACTGGGGATACAATCATTGTACCTGCCAATGTGGCTGCAAGTACAATCCTGCCAAATTTTTTCATGATTTATTCTTCCTTTTACTAACTATTTTTTCGTCATAAAATCTCAAAATATGACATAGTTACCCCTTATATACCCCACATCTAGATTTATTATACATGAAAGCGCATACTTTTGCAATATTTTTTAACATTTTCGTAACAAATCTATCTAATACTATTTCTCTGCCTCTGGAAAGGCCGGTTCCATCCTCTGTATAAATACATACATTGTGGCCGCTGCTGCAGAACATACAACTGTCAGCATCCCTACATGCATCACATCTTTAAAGATCCAGTCATACCACTGAAACTGCGTCCCGAGCACCGATATACAGTTTGCTGTTATATGTCCCATTACCGGCGCTGCAACCGATCCATATTTTTCATAAACGTATGCAAGCATCATACCCATAGCAAAACCATACAATGCCTGAACCAGATTCCCGTGTGTAATTGCAAATATCAGCGATGAATAAACTGCTGCATGTATATATTTTGTCTGTCTGCGCATACGCCTATACATCAGTCCACGATAGGTAAGCTCCTCACAGACCGGCATTAATATACCCAGACATATAAGCTGCGTACCAAGAGACGGCTGATACAATATTTCCATTGTTTCTTCATATGATTTACTATGAGAGGATATATCTAACAGAAGAATAAAATTATTCAGAACCAGACATAATGAGGCAGATAATGTCACGGCTGCCGGATATTTCCAAAGCGGGACTCTCTTAAAAAGCGGCGCTGTTTTTTGTTTTTTCTCCGCAGTTTTATCCCGATACATCAAAAACAGCATAACCGGAATCGTTACAGCGGCCGTTACTCCTTCCAGCGGCACCGCATAATCAAGAAGACGTTCCGCAGCCTCCAGCATGAGCTTCGCCGTGTCATTGGTCTGTTCCATGAGACTCAGCAGGTCGCCGTTTTCTCCCTGCTCCATAATATAAATCCCGGTAAAAATAAACATCCCCAACATGGTTACTACACTGGCTATTACATATTTTATCAGCAGCGGCGACCATATCCCCCACATGCGTTTTCCATAGCTCTGTTTCTGCTCCATAAAAATCCTCTTTTCTACTATAATTATATATCCTATATACCACGTATTACATTTCTATTTTACCCGTTATTATTCTACTTCCCTTCTCTATAACTTTCAATTAAAAATTAATAAACTTTTTATTGACTTTTCTCCCACTCCACTTTATTCTAAAATTGTATCTGGGGCGCTGAATATGGCTGAGATGTATGCTGAATGCATACAGACCCTTAAAACTTGATCCGGGTAATGCCGGCGTAAGGAAAGGAGAACTTCATAATGTCACAAAATCATTCAACTGCAGGCAGGAGCATGTCTGCCACTGCTTATACTGTCAAAAAACTTGTTTTTTCTGCTATGGGAATTGCCCTCGCAATGGTTACCTCCTATATAAAGATCTGGGAGATGCCGATGGGTGGTTCCGTCACGCTTTTATCCATGCTGTTTATCTGTCTTATCGGATATTGGTTCGGACCGAAGTTCGGAATTGTCACTGGAATTGCATACGGGATTCTTCAATTTATAATTGATCCTTACATGCTTTCAATCCCACAGGTGCTTTTTGATTATCCGTTTGCTTTTGGTGCACTGGGCCTTTCGGGATTTTTCTGTGACCGTAAATACGGATTGCAGCTTGGTTATATCACCGGAGTTTTGGGGAGATTTCTTTTCTCTACATTATCCGGAGTAATCTTCTTTGCTGCCTATGCACCGGAAGGAATGAATCCCTGGGTATATTCTGCTCTTTATCAGGGAAGCTATCTTGGGGCAGAAGGAATAATTACGCTTATCCTCATCTCACTTCCTCCGGTTGTAAAGGCGCTGAACACTGTAAAAATTCAGACCAGAGACTAAAAATACAGCGGGGACAGCGCCCTTTCTCAGCCGCTTCCCCGCTGGAATTTTCTATAATTTAATCTTTACAACATCCACATCCAGATCCCATAAAAATTTGTCTAAATCCTTAAAAGATAAGAATACAGTCGCCGTATTTTCAAGGGGATGTATTCCCAAGCTCTTACACCTGCTCAAATCCTTGTCAATAAAAAATTCCACTGCATGTTCTGTATCGTTCATAAGTCCAAATGGCGATACGCTTCCCTGCTTTAGGCCAAGATATTTTTCCAGCCTGTCCTCTGAGGCAAAGCTTACATTTCCTGCCCCAAGCTGTCTTCCAAGGGCTTTCAAATCCACTTTTTTATTTTCCTCACAGGTGACAAGGATATGCCTCTTTCCCTTGGAATCCCGTAAAAACAAATTTTTACACAGAGTTCCCTTTTCCGGCAGCCCAAGTCTGTCCATATCCTCCATTGTATGAACAGGCTCATGCTCTACCACCTCATATTTAATTTTAAGCTTATCTAACGCGTCATATACCCGTTTCTTCTGATTCTCCATATTCACTATCTCCTTTTTATTTTTTAAAGAAAGGCAAAAAGCCCGTCCACCGCATCTGTATAATCCTTTATCCTCTCCGCCTTTTTTATCTTTTTAAGCTGATTTTCCCTTCCCTCAAACATATTTCCCAGATAACACCAGATTTCTTTCAGTTTAAAAAGCACATTTTTATCTCCAAAATCAAGCCCTCTGTAGCCCTCGAATATTTGATCCATAAATGCACGCAGCTTCTCCATATCTCTTTCTTTTCCCCTTATTTCCTCCAGAAGGCCGGGATTGCTTATAATTCCACGTCCCAGCATGACTGCCGGAAGCTGGGGAAACTCTTCTTTAATCTTTTGACAATCTAATACAGTAAAAATATCCCCATTATAGCAGAGCGGATTCTTACTTTCCCTTACCGCTTCTGCGAACACGGAAAGCTTAGGTTCATTTTTATAAAAATCCCGCTGCACCCTTGGGTGAATAATCAGCTCTTTTACCGGATATTTATTATAAATTCCCAGAATTCTTTCAAATTCCTCCGCAGAATTCTTCCCTATTCTCGTTTTGATGGAAATTTCTGCCTCTGCCTCACTATAAATCCTGTCAAGAAACTTTTCAAGCTCTTCCGGCTTTGCAAGAAACCCGGCTCCCCGGTACTTGGACACAACTGTCTTAGACGGACATCCCAGATTTAAATTTATCTCTTTATACCCAAACCTCTGAAGTTTTTTTACCGTATCAAGAAAGCCTTCTGCATGATTGCTTAATATCTGCGGCACAAGATCCATCCCTTTATTATGATCCGGCAAAATTTCGTTTAATTCTTTTGTACTAAAGCCTTTCTTCCTATGCGGAACAAGGAAAGGAGTAAAATATTTGTCCATCGGCATATAGTATCGATGGTATGCGTTCCGGTAAATATGCGTTGTAATTCCTTCCATTGGGGCAAGATAATACCTCATTGCCTAAGCTTCCCTTTTTTGTTCATGTTTTTTATACAGCCAGTATACTCCATAAGCCGGAATATTCACACCCTTGGCCTCCATTTCGCATCCTGTAATCAGATCCTGATACATGCCGTCGTCCTCATTAATCCATGCTGTTTTATCAAATTCGCTGAAATTAAAAAGAGCTACCAGCTTTTCCTCTTTGTTTGCACGAGCAATACCAAGAATCGCTTTGTCCCAGGTGTCAATCGTCCACACATCCGCATCCCCGCAGAATACTTTTTTCTCCATACGAATATTCTCAAGTTTTTTCAGACCGTCAAATATCCTTTGCTGCAATGTGCCTTTCTGTTTTCTCAGCGCTTCCTTCTCCCACAAAAATTTTCCGCGGTGGAGATAACGGGAATCATCCCATTTCTTCGGATCCTTGTGGTAAGTATAATCATTTTCCTGTCCTATTTCATCACCGCTGTAGATTACCGGGATTCCGGACTGAACCAGCATATATGCATGAAGCATAAGATCCAGACGGACAGCCTGTTCAAGCGCCGCATCATCTTTCTCATACGCCGCCTTTTCAATACCGCTTAAAGATGCGGTCGTTCCGCACAGTCTTGCATCCCCTGATGCCGGATCCGAATTATACAGCTCTCCTCTTGCAAAAGAGCCTGGGTACTGTCCGGTAAGAAAGTTATTCAAATATCTCTTATGGCTTACTTCGCCGATTCCAAACTGCATAAGCCACAGATAATCAAGGCCCCAGCCAATATCATCATGACAGCGCAGATAGTTAAGAAAAACATAATCCTTCGGCAGAGTATTCACCACATTCATCTGCTGCTTTAAGAGCATTGCGTCCTTCGTAGCTACACTGTGCCACGTTGTCGCCATCGTTGTAACATTATATAACATATGGCATTCCGGCTTCTCTACACTTCCAAAATAGGGCACCACCTTATCCGGTGCCATAACTACCTCGCCAAGCAAAAGTACGCCTGGACAAACAATTTCTGTAATAATACGCATAATACGTACAATATTATGTACCTGGGGAAGATTACGGCAGTTTGTGCCAAGCTGCTTCCAGATGTATGGAACCGCATCAATCCGGATAATATCAATTCCCTTATTCACCAGATTCAGCATATTGTAAATCATCTCGTTTAAAACAATTGGATTCCAATAGTTTAAATCCCACTGATATGGATAAAATGTTGTCATAATAAACTGTTCCATATCCGGAAGCCATGAAAAATTCCCCGGCGCCGTAGTCGGAAACACCTCTGGCATCGTCTGCTCAAACTGCGCAGGAATATCATAATTATCATAAAAATAATATCTGCTCTTATATTCAGGGTCTCCCTGCCTTGCCTTTTTCGCCCATTCATGCTCTTCCGACGTATGATTCATGACAAAATCAAGACAAATGCTGATTCCCCGTTTATGACATTCTCCTGCGAGATCTTCCAAATCCTCCATCGTCCCCAACTCCTGCTTTACCTTACGAAAATCCGCAACAGCGTATCCGCCGTCGCTTCTTCCTTCCGGCGAATCAAGAAGCGGCATCAGATGAAGGTAATTTACATTACACTCTTCTATATAATTCAGCTTTTTACGGACTCCCTTAAGATTTTCAGCAAAAGCATCCACATACATCATCATGCCGAGCATCTGGTTTCCCCTGTACCAATCTGGATTTCTTTCTCTGTCCCGGTCCATTTCTTTGAGCTTTGGACTTCTCTCCTTATACCACCGGAACATCTCATCACACAGATTCTCAAACATATCTGTACGGCCGCTGTACAGCTCATGATACAGCCATTTAAACTCGTCATAGAATTTTAAAAAACGCTCCCTGTACTCCTTATTGTAAGATTCGATAGGAATTTGCATAGAACATCCCCTCCTGTAACATTTTCTCTGATATATTCTACCACTTTCCGGCCCTTATCTCAAGATAAACGCCCTATTCTCCAATAATCTTAATCAATACTCTTTTATCCCGTTTCCCGTCAAATTCAAAATAAAATATCTGCTCCCATGTCCCAAAATCCAGTTTGCCCTCTGTAATTGCCACAACTGTCTCTCGTCCCATGACGGTTCTTTTTAAATGCGCGTCCGCGTTGTCTTCATAGCCATTATGCATATACTGACTGTATGGTTTTTCCGGAGCCAGCTTTTCAAGCCATTTCTCGTAATCCTGATGCAGGCCGCTCTCATCATCATTAATGAAAACACTGGCCGTAATATTCATGGCATTTACCAGCACCATTCCGTCCTTTATGCCGCTTTCATTTACTGCCTGCTGTACCTTACCGGTAATATTAACAAGCCCTCTCCTTGAAGGCAGATGAAAATGTATTTCCTTACGATATGATTTCATAATCCTTTCTCCTGACCTTTTAAGATTTCGTGACTATTTTAACATATTTATCCGGAATAATACAGACCTTGTTTTATAAATCCTTTATTGACTTTATTTTAGTGTAGTAGTATGCTAAGGCTTAACAATTCACCGGCAAACTCCGGTAAAAGGATGTGTTCGTCATGAAAATCATAAAACAAACTGGTATTATATTTACTATCTGCTGGAGCAGTATTATTATCCAGCGTTATTTTCCCCTGCCGATTCCCGCAAGCGTAATCGGGCTTATCCTTCTTTTTTTATGCCTGATTACCGGAGTGCTTAAAATCAGCCACATACAGGAAAAATCGGATTTTCTCTTATCAAATATGGCCTTTTTCTTTATACCTGCCGGAGTTGGGATGATGAATTATTTTGATATTTTAAAGGAAAACTGGTTCATACTTCTTATCATCTGTATTTTGTCAACCCTCATTACTTTTGCTGCCACTGCATACAGCATCCGATTCACCTTGAAACTAATGAACAGGAGGAAATAAGTCTTGTCAGAAATATTTGAATCCCCATATTTTGGAATTGCTTTAACTATCTTCGCCTTTTGGTGTGGACAACTGCTTCAGAAAAAAACAGGATTGCTTCTCTGCAATCCCTTAATACTCGCTATTATAATTATTATCAGCGTACTGCTGCTGTTTAAAATTCCTTATGACGCTTATCAGGAAGGCGGAAGCATCATAAATATGTTTCTGGCTCCGGCAACAGCATGCCTTGCCGTTTCCATTTATGCCAAAATTCAGATCTTAAAGAAAAACTGGCTTCCCATTCTGGTTGGCTGCACCTGCGGCTCTCTCACTTCCATGCTGAGTGTCTATGGATTGTGCCGCCTGTTTGCGCTTGATGATATCATGACAGCCTCTCTGATCCCAAAATCTGTCACTACTCCTATTGCTGTAAGTATTTCTGAAAGTCATGGCGGTGTTGTCCCTGTAACTGTTGTCGCCGTTATCTTTACCGGCATACTCGGAAGTATACTGGCTCCGGTTCTGATCAAAATATTCCGTATAAAGGATTCCATGACCGCAGGCCTAAGCATCGGGGCGTCAAGTCATGCGATCGGTACCTCAAAAGCTCTTGAAATCGGTGAAATCGAAGGGGCTATGAGCGGCCTTGCCATTGGTGTCTGCGGAATCATAACTGTAATTTTCTCTTTATTTATATAAATGCTCTGACCGGGAGAGAAGTGCCTTTCTTTCCCGATAATCAGGAAGCACCTGTTCTACAATTTTCCAGAAGGCATTTGAATGATTCATCTCTATTCTGTGTGCCAACTCGTGAACCACCACATAGTCCAGTACTCCTTCTGGCATAAGCATCAGTTTCCAGTTAAAATTCAGATTGCCCCTGTTACTGCAGCTTCCCCATCTTGTTTTTTGCTCCCGTATCGTAATTCTTCCATAAGTAACCCCCATAATACCAGCAAAAAAGCTTACTCGTTCAGGAATCTGCTTCTTGGCTATATTAATTCCCCTGTGTCTCATTTCATCTGTAATTATATATTGCTTCTCACAAGCTTTACAAAGCTTCTCCCGCTGCTCCTTTATCCACCTGCTTTTTTCCGAAAGAACTTGCTCTACCTGCCGCCTCGATACAAAACGAGGCGACCTGACAATCACATGTCCATCCGCCGTTATCTGAACTGCAATCGTCTTTCTATCGGAACGAATCCAATCGTACTCTTTTTTCTCATTCATTCTGCCACACCTCACTGTTTCCCTTAAATGTTACCACATTTATGCTTGCACTTCTATGCCAATTTTGCTAAACTAAATGCTGAAGAGGTGATCTGCATGGATATTTCTGCACTATCGACATATATGTCGATGAGTAATTTAAGCATGAATGTAAACATTGCCGTGATGTCCAAGATCCTCGACACAGCAGAGGCCTCCGGTGAAGCACTTTTACAAATGACAGACGCTGCACTCACACCGGGGCTTGGAGAGTTAATCGATATCAGGGCATAGATGAAGCCGGGGAATTAAACCCCGGTTTTTTCTATCTGAAGTACTCTTTTTCATTCTTTATATCCCGTCACACTTCAAGAAAATGATATAGGATGTCGTTTTATGTCGAATCATAACGTTTTTAATAGATTTTTGTCTAAATATTTCCTTTTATTTCCATTTTTATATTTTATCCTTTACAATTATTTCGTTTCATTATATAACTAGGGGGAATAATTATGGATTCAATCCACAGACTTGTCTTCCGTCTTGGCATCCGCTCAACATATCAGGGATTCCGCTATCTTTGCTATGCTTTATATCTCTGCCGTCAAGATGAGGATTATCTTTTGTCTATCTATAAGCATCTTTATCTCGACATTGCACAGCACTATAAGGTCAGCAGAGACAGTGTGGAACATTGCATCCGGACAGTTGTATCGATATGCTGGGATAAAGGAAACCGAGAGTTTCTTATCGAGATGGCTGGATATGAATTGACACAAAAACCAACAAACAGTGAATTTATTGATATTCTTCATCACTATTTAAAAACACATAAAGACCGCCTTGAACCCTAAGGCGGTCTATTTATCAATATCCCAAGTATTCCTGTATTTTTCCTGCAATTTCGCTGACGATTCCCCAATCCGGCACAGTAACATACAACGGGCCGTCATTATAAGAATAACAATACTGCTGTCCGCTGTCATCTCCGGATGCGGCGACGGATTCAATCTCCCATCCCTTCATATCATCAAGCTGCATGCGGATTAGCGACTTAATCTGGGCTTCCGACATATTCGTTTCAGCGTTTCCGACAACACTGTTAATCATTCCATTCGCCCGGAACAAAATCATAGGCGATATTGCCTTTTTTATCAGGCCGCTAAGAAGAGCCTGCTGATTCTTGCCCCTCTGGTTGTCTCCATCTGTAAAAGCCTGTCTCTCTCTCACAAATGCCAGAGCTTCTTTTCCATTAAAATGGTTTTTTCCTTCCTGAACCTCTACGATAGCGCCCGCATCTTCTCCTGTTGTAAATTTCAGCTCTGATTCTACATCCACACCGCCCATTACATCTACAATTTCCTCAACCGAAGTGAAGTTTACTCTTATATAAAATGGGATTTCGGTTTCATATAAATTTTCAAGAGTTGCAATTGACGCGTCAATACCATATATGCCGGCATGGGTCAGTTTATCATTCTGCCCTTCTGATATTCCCGGAATCTGAACATAATAATCCCTTGGAGTTGTTGTCAGGAGAATCTTATGTGTCCGGGGATTAATCGTGGCAATCAAATTCACATCGCTTCTACTCTCCTGTACAATTTCACCATAGACATCAATCCCGCTAATATAAATATTGAATGGCTGCTTCGTCACATTCATTGCATGCTCCTGTATGTAAGACCCATTTTCATCGCCGGTCGCGATTTTATCAAGCGCCCCGTTTACTTTTAATGCATAAAAACCAAACAATGTAAAAAGCACACTGATTACAATTGCTGGGATTTTACCGTTGCTTTTATATCTTCTGTTTCTACCGGCCCTGCACAGCATCCTTCTTACGATGACCAGAAGGATTAACGCAATGCCGGTCAGAACAAGCATATACTTTAGGGGAAATATCGCCAAAATCATCATGGAGCCAATGAAAAAAAGGGAGGCAAAAATCTGAACCTGCCATAAGAGCCTACCAAAAGCTTTCATCCTTTTAGGTACAGGCTCTGCGTACCTGCTCTCCCTATGTTTTCTCTTTTTTTCTTTTCTTCTATTATTCCCATTTTCTGTGTGATGAGACTTAATATACTTTAACTGATCACGGTATTCCATAACTAACCTGCTTTTTCATTCTCCCAGCCCGCTTTCCACTGCTTCAATCATAGACTGAAGCGCTTCTTCCTCACCCGGCCCATCACATACAAGAACAATTTCATCTCCAGATTTTATACAAGAGCCAAGGACACTCAAAACACTTTTTGCATTCGCAGTTGTATCCTTGTGCTCAAACATAACCTTACAGTCGTACTTGTTTGCCATATTGCAGAATATTCCTGCCGGCCTTAGATGCAGCCCCGTAGGATTGCTGATTTTTACCTTTCTCCGTACCATACTAACATAACTCCTATTTTCTATCTTCCAGAATCACATTCAGTGTTATATTGCGCTCCAGCTTACAGCCTTTTGGAAGCTTAACTTCTACTGGAACCCTATAACTGCCGGATTCTGTGTAATTGGATAGATCAATACTTACATTCTGATCTACTTTATAGCTTTCAAGAGTCTCTCTCGGCCCCCGCACCTGAACCTCCACCACATCAACTGTCTCATACTTTAAGGACAAATCCTCATTCAGACCGTTCACCACAATTGTTCCAAGAGAAACATCATATGTTTTGGTCCCGTCTTTTTCAACAGATGCCGTTACAACAACGGAACCGGCATTTGCATCCACAAGATTTACTGTTTCTGGAAGATATTCTGTGATGTCTACAATCTGCTCCGTTCTCTTTTTAAGTGTTTTAAAATCCAACGCAGAGGATGGGATTTCTATTTTATCAATAGCAACAAGCTCCTCCTTCACTCCAGACACCTGAACTTCCTGAGGCTCATAAGTGAGGCCTGCAAATGTATACCCCTCAGCCACTGTAATCCCTGATTCATCAAAAACAAGCGGAATACTCTTTGTATTCAGCAGCTGCACACTAACTGCCACGCCTTCTGCTCCCAGATTGTTCGTAAGAAGTGACTGATCAATAATATTATTCTCATCATCATATAAGACAAGCTGCGAAGCAAGAACGGTATCCGCAGAAAGACCCGACACACTCACCTCAGCCTCTACACGGCTGATTTTTCCAATCACAGACAATGGTCCTCTGATAGATACTTTTTCTGGTACTGCCTTTATCTCGCCCAGCGCATATCCGTCTCTTACAGTTCCTGTCGTTGTTGGCACAATCGGGAATTTCTTTGTCTGCTCCTCCTCCAGCTTCACCTGAAGATTACGCGGCGAAGTAATTACACTCTCATAGTCTCCCTCGTGCCCATTGATTATAATTTCTATAGGAATCTGCGTATTTAACGTAAGCTCTTTCATATCTGCAAATGCAACAATATGCTGACTTTCTATCTTATTCAGGACAGAACGATGTGCACTGACCGTCACATTTATAAGCTGTGTATCATCTACTATCTGATAGGTCTGATTTGCCTCTGCCAGAACCTCTTCATTTATCACACTAACAGGAATATTATGATAAGTCTTTGTTGTTACAGGGTCATCAATGTTAACCACCACAAACCACAGCATGACCGCTGACAGGAAGGCCAACATCTTAAGACCAACGTTATTCATCAGTCTCTTTTTCATTCTTTCGTCTTCCTTTCCATAATGCTGCAAATCTGCCCGTTTCTGTTCTTCGATCCTGGGCGCGAATAAGCCGTTCGCGCAGTTCCTCTCTTGTTACCCTCCGGTCAAGAAGTCCGCCCTGGGCCACAGAAACAGCTCCGGTCTCCTCCGAAACCACAATAATCAGTGCATCGCTCACCTCGCTCATACCCACGGCCGCCCTGTGTCTGGTTCCAAGGTCCTTGCTGAGTCCCATATTATCAGACAAGGGAAGGTAACAGGTTGCTGATACAATCCTGTCGCCTCGAATAATAATTGCTCCGTCATGAAGGGGAGTATTATGCTCAAATATATTTATAAGCACCTGCATAGATACCATACAATCCATGCGAATGCCCGTACTTTCATATTCTGTCAGATGAATGGCCTGCTCCACGACAATTAATGCGCCTGTCTTTACCCGTCCCATATTGTAGGCCGCATCTATAATGCTTTCCATTGTATCCTCGCTGAATCTGAATCGCTCCCGGTTAGTCTCAAAGGGCATGAAAGAACTGAGAAATCTCCTTTCGCCAAGCTTTTCCAGCGCTCTTCTAAGCTCTGGCTGGAACACAACAATCGCCACTGTAGCTAAGACAGTAACCGAATTTTTTGCAATATACAGAATCGTATGCATCTTAAAAATAAAGGAAAGCAGAATAAAGACAGCCAGAACAAGAATTCCTTTCATCAGCATCCATGCCTTTGTATTTTTTATCCATATCATTACATGATAAATCAGGTATGCAAGGATCAAAACCTCTGCGATATCCGTCAAATGAATCTCCGGCAAATATACGCCCGACACAAAACGCTCTAATATTGCTGTTATACGCCGCTCCATTCTGTCACCTCCTCAGGAACGTTAATTTCCAGGGCTTTTTATTATTTTAAGTTTAAATCCTGCTTGAGACTCTGTGTCAGCAGCATCTTATCCACCTCATCCATGTTATGGTTCTTTGCCGACGGACCTTTTTTGGCTGTCGGCCGTGCTGATACTTTCCCGTTCTGCTGCCTGTTCCTTCTCCGCACCTCTGCCGCGTCAATAATCTCTGTCTCCCGACGCTCATTAATTTTCTTTACCGTCTTTTCAGGTGTTGCAACCGAAAGCTTGGGCACTGCTTTTACATAATAATAATATTCATCGTCTTCATACTGAAGATTCTCACTTCTTCCGTAATCCACAGCAAAGAAAAACAATTCCAGAACAAGGCCTATCACAATTGCCGCTACATTTCCTGTTACCAGCGGGCCAAAGGATGTTTCTATGCCAAGTGCCATATCTCCTGCTGTAATTACAACTGCATTTACAACTGCGCCCATAACAGCCGCAATTTTCCACGCATGATTCACAGATTGTCTTCGTATTGTATAAACAACAAGGAAACTGATAACAAATGCTGCAAGTACAACCCACAGCTCCTTATTCTGAAATACCTGTTTCACATATGCAGACACCTGTTCCATAAGTCCTGCAGCATCCTTTCCCTTCATTCCCGCCGCAGCCTTTTTTACATATTCCATCATATAATACACAATTGTACCAGAACTGATGGCAATAATCACCGACGGACCTGCAATCAAAGCATAGGCAACCGGGATAATATACGGGACCTTAAACACGAATGCAATTGGTACTAGAAGAACTACCATTGGCATCTTGGGAGTCAAACGAAAATAGAAAATATAGATAACTAAAAAAACCAAAGCCGTGACTCCAAGCGCCGCCAGTGATACTGTATACATATGAGCCAGAATCAGTATACCTGCTGCAATGACCGTCATAGTCATTGGGAAAAAGGTACAAATTACTGCAAGCGCCAACATTACTGCCGGGGTTGCCGCAATTTTCATGAAACCAACGTTCGTATTAATCAGATAAAAAACTGCCAGTGCAATAATAAACTGAATCATCTTGTCAATAATTCTGGAATTTTTGGCATATAATTCCTGAATCTTCTCCCGAAGTACGAATAAACTATCCATCTACCTGTTCTCCTTTTCATACATCTTTAGCAGCTTTGTCAGATCATGGTTATACATCTTCACTCTCTGTCTTGCATCCTGATGCCTTTTATTATATATATGGCCTGTAATAACCGCATATACGATAATCACTGCCAGATATCCGGCGACTGCTGCGATTCCCGCAGTTACAACAATCTGCATCGACATATTTTCCATCAGGCTCTGCAGACCTGCCAATATAATAAGAGCAATTATACCTGCATATCCGACCGTTCCCCAGAAAATAGAAAATAACACATGCATTCCTGTATAATCCTTCCGGTAATACTCACTAATCTTAAAATCCTCTTTTCCCTGTGTCTGTTCATACATTGCAAGCCTGGTCATCAACTTCACTTTACGTTCATCTAACATAATTCACCTCAAAGTGCGTAATTTTTACATTTAAACATCATTTTAAGTATAACAAATATCAGTATCCTTGTCCAATACTTATAGTTAAAAAATAAACTTTTTGCACTCCTGCCTCTTTTAGTACCTTTGCCGCCGCATCTATTGTATTTCCAGTTGTGTAAATATCATCAATTACAAGTACGCTGTATGGTCTGACATGAAGCCATTCGGCTGCAAACGCTTTTTCAAGATTTCTCTGCCTTTTTCGGCTGTCCAGACTTTTCTGAGGCTCGGTATCCTGTACTCGTCTGATCAGTTTAAAAGAAACCGGAATCTTAAGAAGCCTTCCCAGTTCCGACGCAAGAAGTTCTGCCTGATTATACCCCCTTTTTTTCCTTCTTCTGGAATGCAGAGGAATGGCAAGGATAAACTCCGGCGCCCATCTTTTTATCAGGCTCTCATAACTTTTTACTATCTCAGCAGCATAGAAGCTGGCATAAAACCTCTGATTATAATACTTAAATCGATAAATGGATGCATTAACAGGTTCTTTATGAAGCCAAAGTGACACACCTCTTTCATAAATATGGCGCTTATGTGCACAGTCCCAGCAGTATTCCTGTTCTGAACACCGGACTGGTTTCCCACATTTCATGCAACGCGGCTCCTTTATAATCAGCCGCTGGACCTTCTTCCTGCAAGCCGCACAAATACCTTCTGCACTCACTTTCCCGCAGAATGGACAGGTATTCGGCCAAAAAATTTCCTTTAAGCTTATCTTCATACAAATTCACGAATTCGTTCTGCCAGACTCGTATTCCTGTTTTGTTCTTTTGTATTCTGAATCATCTCCTGAAATACTGTATCACTTCCTACAATCGTTACGCAGGCTTTTGCCCTGGTTACTGCAGTGTAGAGAAGGTTCCTGTAATATAACTGTCTTGGTCCCTGTAAAAGCGGTATAACAACTGCCGGATATTCACTGCCCTGAGACTTATGGACAGTGATCGCGTATGCAAGCTCCAGCTCGTCAAGCAGAGCATACGGATACTCTACCAGACGATGCTCATCATATTCTACCGTCATGTTTTCTTCATATGTATTAATCGCTCTGATAATCCCCATATCTCCATTGAAAATACCAAGTCCTTTGTCTACGGTCATCCCATATCGGGTCTTCACTTCCCATTCAAGCTGATAATTATTTTTAATCTGCATAACCTTATCGCCCTCACGAAAGACCCTCTCCCCATATTCCCGCTCATTTTTATTTTTATCCGGAGGATTTAAATACTCCTGAAGAATTTTATTTAGCCGGTCAACTCCGAGAAGCCCTTTTCTCATCGGGGTTAAAACCTGTATGTCATAAACGCCTGCATTTACATACTTAGGCAGCTTCTTCTGAATCAATGTGAGCACGACGCTGATAATAACATTTGCATCCTGCCGCCTAAGGAAAAAGAAATCTTTGCTCTTATTATCTAAAATAATTTCCTCACCACGATTGATCTTATGAGCATTTACTACAATATCGCTCTCCCCGGCCTGACGGAAAATTTTCGTCAGCATAACAACAGAAAAGCACTGCGAAGCGATAATATCCTTCAAGATACTCCCTGGTCCCACGCTGGGAAGCTGATTACTGTCTCCAACCAATATAAGTCTTGTTCCCGGCATAACTGCATCCAGGAGAGCATACATAAGCGGCAGATCCACCATCGACATTTCATCAACAATAATAACATCTGCTTCTAATGGATTTTCCGCATTTCTCCCAAATCCTGTACTGCTTTCTTCCTCCGGATTGCCGTTCACCTCCAGCAGCCGATGTACCGTCAGCGCCTCGCAGCCGGTTGCCTCCGTCATCCGTTTTGCCGCTCTTCCGGTAGGCGCCGCAAGAAAAATACGAAGCCCTTCACTTTCAAAAAAGTGAATCATCGCATTAATTGTCGTAGTCTTTCCTGTACCAGGACCACCGGTAAGGACAAGCACACCATGCCTTACGGCTTCAAATACCGCCGTACGCTGCCTATCGTCCAAGGAAAGACCTGTATTCTCACTTATTACATGCAGGCGCTGCTCCATTACTTCACCCGATACATCAAATCTAACATCCAAGTCATGCAGCATTTTTGCTGTATTCAACTCCATATAATAATAATTTGAAGCATAAACCCGCGTGCCCTCTCTGCCTTTTTTCATAACAATTTTTTTTTCAACAGACAGATCCATAAGATATTTCTCAATATGTACAATCTCCACTTCCAGAAGCTCCCCTGCACGGTATAGCAGTGCATCCTGATGCAGAAAAATATGTCCTTCGCCAACACTTTGCAAAAGAGCATAGAAAATGCCGCTGCGTATGCGGTAGTCAGAATTCATATGAATTCCAACCTTCGCCGCAATCTCATCAGCGGTCTTAAAGCCTACTCCCGGTACATGTTCTGCCATCTGGTAAGGATTTTCCTCAATCACCCGATAGACACTCTGTCCGTAATGTCCATATATTTTTGCTGCAAGAGTAGTTGATATTCCATACTTCTGCAGATATATCATAGCCTCCCGCACATCTTTTTTTTCTTCTACCTGAACGGCGATCTCTCTGGCCTTTCTATCACTGATTCCTTTAATCTCGGCAAGGCGCTCCGGCTCCTCTTCAATGATGCGGAAAGTGTCTTCCTTGAATTTTTTTACAATTCTTCCTGCAAGGGATACTCCTACTCCTTTAATGGCTCCGGAACCAAGATATCGTTCGATTGACACCAGATCCTCCGGCGCACATGTCTTAAAAGCTTCTACTTGCAGCTGTGTTCCGTACAATTTATGAACCGTATATTCTCCCGTTATCTCAAGAAGCTCGCCCTCTTCAATATAATGAAATTTCCCCACACAGGTAAGATCACCGTCATCATTATTTAAATTAAATACTGTATATCCATTTTTCTCATTGCGATATACAATGTGCTCTACATACCCTTTTATCTTTTCCATCTGTTTATATGTCTTTTCGTCCGCTCATCAATTCTACAAACTGGCCGGTTCCAATGGCTACTACCTGCATCGGTTCCTCTGCAGTCATAGTATTGATTCCTGTTCTTTCCTCTATCATTTCTTCCAGCCCCCTAAGCATGGAGCCTCCTCCGGTCAGAACAATTCCTCTGTCCAGAATATCTGCTGAAAGCTCCGGCGGGGTGCGCTCCAGCACACTAATCACTGCCTCAACAATCTGCCCCGTTGTTTCTCTGAGCGCCTCTTCTGTCTCAGCGGAGGTAACGGTTACAGTTTTCGGAAGCCCTGTTACCAGATTTCTCCCCCGCACCTCCATCACTTCGTTCTCAATCAGAGGATAGGTTGTACCAATTTTGATCTTAATATCCTCTGCCGTACGTTCCCCAATCAATAGATTATGCTTTTTACGCATATAACGGACAATTGCCTCATCAAAATCGTCTCCCGCAAGCTTGATAGACGTGTTTACCACTGTGCCGCCAAGAGAAATCACCGCAATATCTGACGTGCCTCCTCCAATGTCTACAATCATATTTCCACAGGGCTTGGAAATGTCGATACCTGCTCCTATTGCGGCAGCCACAGGCTCCTCAATCAGTTTCACCTCGCGTGCCCCTGCTGCATAGGTCGCCTCCTCTACAGCTTTTCGCTCTACCTCCGTCACACCGCTGGGCACACAGATACTGATTCTCGGTTTCTTAAAAGTACGTCTTCCAAGAGCCTTCTGCACAAAATATTTTATCATCTTCTCCGTCACAGTATAATCAGAAATCACACCTTGCCGAAGCGGGCGGACAGCCACAATATTTCCCGGTGTCCTTCCAAGCATCAGGCGGGCTTCCTCGCCAATTGCTTTTACCTCGTTACTATCTCTGTCAAAGGCAACGACGGAAGGCTCCTTTAATATCACGCCTTTGCCTCTTACATATACAAGAACGCTGGCGGTTCCCAAATCAATCCCTATATCAACTGCCATTTACGAAACTCCTTTCACCATACCATCTATCATATCGTTATCATTCGTTTCTTAAATACCGCTACCATTCAGAATCATTTAAATGCAAGTATCATTATAATCAAAATCAGAGTACTTGGAAACCCCTTTTTCCTTAATTCTTTGTGAAGCCAGTTACTTCCCTGTCGAAAAACAAAGCTATCTGTCAAGCATAGGCCGGATATATTTCCCTGTATAGGAAGCCGGACTGTCCGCAACCTCCTCCGGCGTGCCCCGGGCGATAACGGTTCCGCCCTTATCCCCGCCTTCCGGACCCATATCAATAATATAATCCGCTGTTTTTATTACGTCCAGATTATGCTCAATAACGACGACAGTATTGCCGTCTGCTGCCAGACGATGCAGGATTTCCGTCAATTTATGCACATCTGCAAAATGAAGGCCTGTGGTTGGTTCATCCAAAATATAAATTGTCTTTCCCGTGCTCCTTCGGCTAAGTTCAGATGCCAGCTTGATTCTCTGGGCCTCTCCGCCGGAAAGCTGAGTGGAAGGCTGTCCCAGACGAATATAGGAAAGACCTACATCATACAGTGTTTCCATCTTTCTTTTGATACTCGGAATATTTTCGAAGAAAT
>CAOJQZ010000030.1 GCA_948441955.1 uncultured Lachnospiraceae bacterium
CAGTTTACAATGGATCCTGATAAAGTAAAACGTTTACTTGCAGCTATTGATTATGATGACGATATGCATAATATGTCAGATTTGTTTAACAAAGCGGCTGATGAATACTTAAAGAAGCAGGAAGAGAACGGAGGAGATGGTAATGGCAAATAAAAGCCTATATCGTACTGAGGATGAGGTAAGAGATAGTGCTAAAATACAACTTGGTTTTGATAAGGTTGAAGCTAATGTAAAACAAGGAACGGGTCAAATTACAACATTCAATCAGTTAGGATTTAAGGGTGTGATTGATAAACCGGATGGGTGGTATCTACCTGATGATTGCGCTTTACCTGCTATTATTTTGGAAACTAAATCCGAACAAGAAGATATTTCATTACAAAAATGGGTAAATGAACTTATTAAAAACTGCAATATAGTCCGAAAAAAATACAAAAATGTATGCGGCATTTTATATAATGGTATAGATCTTAGAGTTTTCAAAAACGACACAGAATTGTGTAACATAGAAATTTCAAGTGTACTCCAAGATAAGTCGTATTATTTGGCGCTGTTTACACAAGACACCATTGACAAGCAGCATATTTATAATTTAACAAAACGCATTAACGATTGCTTACATACGGAGTTCGGTATTGGAAATTTGTATCATCGAATGATTTTTACTGCGTGTGCGTTGGTTGCTAAAAGATACGGTGCGTTATTGGTTAAGAATATGAATTTTACTTTGATGAAAAATTCCATTCTTAGTACGCTTTCAAAGTCATTAGAAGATAGCAGAAAACAAAACTTAAAACTCGATTTACTTACAGAAGTGTATGCTGAGATTAAAATGAACAATACAACTAATCAAGATGCTATTAACAATTTCATTGATTGGGTTTCTGAAATATCCGATTGTGTCAATTCTGATTATTGGAACGGCGAGGATGTTATGGGGATTTTTTTCAACGAGTTTAACCGATATAAGAAAAAATCTGAAAGCGGTCAGGTTTTTACTCCCGATCATATTACTTCGTTTATGTATAGACTAATTGAAGTGAATCAAAATGATAAGGTGTTGGATGCCGCTTGTGGCTCAGGAGCATTTTTGGTAAAAGCAATGTGTAATATGATGAAAGAAGCAGGTGGTATTAATACGAAAAAAGCCTCTCAAATCAAAGATACACAGTTATTTGGTATAGAATTTGACAGGGAAATTTTTGCTCTTGCTTGTGCAAATATGCTTATTCATAAAGATGGAAAAACAAATTTAGAACACCTTGATAGCAGAACACAAGAAGCTTGTGATTGGATTAAATCAAAAAGCATTACAAAAGTTCTTATGAATCCACCTTTTGAGTCCAAATACGGTTGTTTGACAATAGTTGAAAATGTATTGAAGAATGTACCGAGAAATACAAAATGTGCTTTTATTCTTCCTGATAAAAAATTAGAAAAAGATAAAAAGGGCAGAAAACTTCTGAAACACAGTACTCTTGAAAAGATTATTAAACTTCCTGAAAAAGTCTTTTCAGAAGGTGTTACAAGCTCTATCTTTATTTTTACAGCGGGAGTTCCTCAAAATGATAAGGAAATCTTTGCTTGCTACATAGAAGAAGATGGTTTGGAAACAGTAAAAAATCAAGGCAGACAAGATATTAAAGACAGGTGGCAAAGCATAGAAGATAGATGGGTGGATATTATACGTAAGCAATCAGGCGATGATACGGTTCAATGGATTAAGCCATCAGAACACTTAAGCTATCAGATGCCGGAAAAACCGTTTGAAATTTTTGAAGAGGATTTCACAAAAACTATGATGGACTATTTGATGTTTAAGCAAGGAATTGATGTAAAAGAATTCAGCGATTCTTTGGTGAAAAAAGTTATGTATGACAGCAAAATATCTTTTGAAGAAAATGAGATAACAATCGTTCTGAAGGGAAAGGAATTAAATAATGAAACCAATTGATACAGCACAATGGAAAGAATTTATCATAAAAGATTTATTTACGGTCAAAAGACCATCCCCTCGTAGTCAGACGAACTATGATGAGGGCAATGTTCCATTTGTTGCATCAGGTAACTTTAATAATGGTGTACTAAAATATTTAGAACCAAAGAAAGACGAAGTTTTGGACGCCGGAAATTGCATAACAGTAAGTCCGATCGATGGAAGTAGTTTTTATCAAGAGAATGATTTTCTTGGTAGAGGCGGTGCTGGCAGCTCCATTATCTTGTTATATAACCCTGACTTAAATCGTTATAATGGTTATTTTCTTGCTACTGTAATTCGTACCGTGTGTAGAAAATATGCGTATAGTGATATGGCGAATAAAGATACAATCGGAGCCGAAAAAATAAAATTACCTGTTGATGAAGCAGGCAAGCCAGATTTTTCGTATATGGAATCATATATGAAAAATTTGGAATTTACTGTCAGCTCTTCGCTGACTGACTTACTGTCAGCGAAGAAATGCGGTATTTCAAAAATAATTGATACATCTAATTGGGAAAATTTTAAAATTGAGGATTTGTTTGAAAAATTAGAACTAAAAACATTAAAAAAGGATTTCAATAAAACTTTTGATGTTTCTGAAATTCAAGATGACGAGTTCTCTTTACCTCTTGTAAATGCTAAGCATTTCAATAATGGTATTATGTACTATGGCAGAGAATGTGATTTTGAAGCATCTGAAATGACAATTGACATTGTAAAAAATGGGGCAATTGCAACGGGTGATGTTTATGCTCAACCGCAAAAAACAGGTGTGTTATGGGATGCTTATCTAATAAAGCCAAAAGCAGAAATAAAGTCCGAATTAGTTCTGTTTTTTCTTGCTACAGCATTGGAAAAAGCAATCAAAGATAAATTCAGTTATGATGATAAATGCATTTGGCAGAAAGTAAAGAAAATGTCGATACCATTACCTATAACAAACTCAAAAGCACCTGATTATGGATATATGGAAAAATATATGATGTACATATTAGGTAATACAGAAAACTTATTGGATAACTTAGGAGCATAATATGGCGGAAGAAAAGGATTTGATATCTAGGAGATATACAAGCAGTCAGCTAAAAACACATGAAATGTGCGATAGCCTTCTGGAACAGCTGGAAAAAGCGATTTCTTTAAAAGAAGATGGATTAATTCTGGAATCAGATGCTGTGCTCAATATGTTGTCAGTGAAAGTTGAAAAAATAATGACACAGTTTAATGAGCCTAAAGAGAAAACTGAAAACCAGAATTTTGATGAAAGTATATTGCCAGGAAGAGGAAAGCTTCTTGCCGAAAATAATAAAGTTATATTAAAGGCGGCATCAGATGAAGACTATGAAAATTATATGGAAGTATCCTATGAATGCTCTATTATGAGAAGCGCTTTTAAGAAAAAGCTTTTAAAAAAGATTTATGGGAATTATTTTTATCTGATACAGCCGCAAACTTTTCTATTTTTGACAGGGTAACTGGAGAATATGTGGGTTCTGTGGAATAAGAAATATAAATGTAGAGAATTGGGAATTAGTAATAGAACTTTTACTACATATAGAAGCAGGGTTGACTCTGACAATTATGCTTCGCAGAATCTTATGAGAAAACTTGGAGCAAAACCTAACGGAATCAGCGAAATGTTTATTCATGGAGAGGATTTACACAAGTTTCAGGAAGAAAATAAAGATTTAATTAATGATGAATTAAGAAAGTTGGCAAAGGAGTTTCATATTGCTCCGATTGATTTGATAGGTCATGTATTAGAATTTCGTATCGAATGGAAAAAATTTTAGGAACAAATATTAAACTTTTTATAGTAAGAGAAGGAATTAAGCAGTGAATAATGAACTTGTTTTATATGGAACAAAAGTTATAATATCTCACTTGAATCATTCAAATGTAAAATGTTATTTGTCTACATATAAAAGTGCTTCTGCTTTTTCAAAAGTATATGAGATGATGCCTGATTTTTGGGAGCATCCATGTATGCGTATTAAAGATTATGCTGACGGGAAACGGAACAGCAAAGCAAGGTATTTGATAGTTGAAAAAGTGTCATTGCAGGGAATTGGTTTCATTGAATTAGATTATAGTAATTCGGAAATGCCGGAAGTAGATATCGCAATACTTGAGAAATATCAAGGAAAGGGTTATGCGTTTGAAGCCTCCAAGATACTGTTTTTTAATGTATTTGAAAATGAATCAATAAAGTGTATTGTTTGGAATGCTTTCTGGTCAAATAAAGCAAGCTGTAGGGTAGCTGAGAAGTTGGGAGGAAATTTAGTAGAAGGAAAAAATATGGTAGTGGAAGCTATGCAGGCAGCAGGATTAAAAGTGGATTTGGCAGATTATGAGGGGGCTCCCGCAACAGTGACATATGAGATTAGAAAAATGATATTTATGAACAAATTTTGTGACAGGAACTGTATGTAAGAAAAAGATTTATTAATGATGGGACGGAGATATATCAAATCCGTGGATCAGTGATAACGGAATCCGTGAAAAAAGTTACTATTATTAGCTACGTTGGTACAAAATATGACCTGAATCCATTTGAAAAACAGTTCTAACTGTTATTTTTCTGTACTTGTAGAAGGAATGAAACAGGAACTACTAAAACTTTCTGTCACACAATTCTGGCCTAATGAGGACAAATGGAGGTATGGGAAAATCAAAGGAATCATAGAATTTGCCGAGAGGTTTATTTCGAAATATGGACGAAAATAAAAGACGTGTGCCGAAATGTCTGCCGGAGAATGAAAAAGTGATTATGGCGGCGTTTAAGCATTTTAACATGATATGAGATGATTTGTCAGGACAAGAAAATAGGAATTGATTATAGCTGAGGCAAATCATACAATTAAGTTGAGATAACAAAATAAGCGAAGTTATAGAAAAAGTAAAGGAAACAAGAGGGTAATCTATGTCAGGAATTTTATATACTGCTTATCAAAAATTTTATAGTGCATTAAACTGCCTGGAAAGGTTTGATAAAGAAAAAGATTTTTTTGAAAATATATCAAATATAGATGGATTCTTCTCGGAATTCCGAAACGTAACTTTTGTATTGCAAAAAGCAATCGCGCATACAGAATATGCTGCATTATATGAGGAAAATAGAAATAAATATTTGGCAGACTGCAAATGGTTTGTGGAGAAAAGAAATGAGATTACAAAGCAGCAGCCATTTCAGCTTGTCAAACAGATAGAAATCAGTATCTATTTTCCAGGCAGTGAAATAGAGGTGCTGTCCAGAAAATTCACAGTTGAAAATGACGTAAAATTATCGACTATGCTAGAGGAAATAAAAAATTTCCTGACCTTTGATAAGTCAAATGAGGTCTTCTTTTCAGTTAAGTTTTCGTTTTTTGAAAAAGAAACAGAAGAAGATTTACACGATAAGTTCATGGGCGGCATAAGCGCTATGGGTTTGTTTTTGGATGCTATGAAACAGGCGGTAAACGAGCAGTGTGAATTGTGCGAAGCATTAGCCGATAAAATTTCAAAAATGCATTTTGGGTTACTTCCTAAAGATATGCTTTTTGTAATTGATTATGTATATTATCCAGACAGGGACGAGTTTGAACGGGCCGAAAGGATGGCAATGGTGCCGGGAAGCAGAGAAAAGGAAATACGTCTTTCGTTCAAATGTTTACAGAAAGGCTTCCCCTTTTTTGGGGACGGGGACTATTTTGAAGGGTTTGTATTAATAAATACAATAATGGGAACCGCGGATTTAATGCCAACGATCTGGACGGTTTATTCCGATCATACTTTTACATTT
Organism: uncultured Lachnospiraceae bacterium; assembly: GCA_948441955.1. Lineage (GTDB taxonomy): Bacteria > Bacillota > Clostridia > Lachnospirales > Lachnospiraceae > CAPEBR01. Next base: position 5,766 of record CAOJQZ010000030.1, read on the forward strand.
GATCTGTTTCATTCCGATATAAAAACTACAATGTACAGGAAAATAAATGAGGCGGCTCATAAGATATTAAAGGCAGATGTGACAGAAGTGTATTGCATGGCGACCTATACGGTATGCGATTGGGAAAAGGAATATTTAGAGATGACGTCCAGGGAACGTGTAGCGCATGCAAGAGAAGAATATTTGACGTTTATGAAGGTGGACAGGCTGCTTAATGAGGAAGAATATTCCTTCGAGTCATCTAAATTAAAAGATTACGCATATATCGGGAATCAATTAAGATATGGCGGAAGTAAAGGGCTTATATTAGGCCGGCTTAACATGCTGCCGGTTATACGGGCATTTGAGAAAAGAAAATCTATATAAGGAAAGAGGGAGAGAAAATGGCAACGACAAAAGAATTTCATGATTATATTTTAGAGCAGCTTCAAAAAGCCGGTGATGTTACAACAAGAAAGATGATGGGAGAATACTGTGTTTATTTTAACGGAAAGCTGGTTGGAAATATATGCGATAACACACTGTTTTTAAAGCCAACGGAATCTGCATTAAGACTGCTGCCGGGTGCAGAACGGGGATATCCCTACGAGGGTTCAAAAAGCCTTATGATCATTATGGATGAGGCAGAGAATACGGAGCTGGTAAAATGTGTATTTAACAGCATGTATGAGGAACTTCCTGTACCGAAAAAAAGAAAGTAAGATTCGTAAGGAGAAGATGATGCCGCTTCAACAAATACTATTTGAATCTGTTCTTAATATAGCCCTTTTAGTACTCATGGCGAATCTGATGTTAAAGTCCAGAATCATTCGTGATATCATATTACAGGAGAAACGAAGTTTCAAGAGTCAGGCGCTTTTGTCGGCAATTTTTGGGGGGCTTGTGATTATTTCAACCTGTACTGCGCTGGACACAGGATATTATAATATAAATACACGTGCAATTGGAAGTATGACAGCAGGTCTTCTGGGCGGTCCGGTAGTAGGGTTATATGCTTCTCTTATCGGAGCAGTCTATGCTTATATATTTTCATCGCCGCAGGTGTTCGCTATGGCGGCGGCTTTTTCTACCATGATGTTCGGTCTTCTGGGCGGTGGATTTTATCCTTATTTTCAACGGGGGAAATGGAAATATAAGGATTTGTTTCTGCTTACTTGTTTTGCAGAGGTCTGTGACATGGTGTGCCTTCTTAGATTTGCGGTTCCTGTTCAGATGGCGCTGAAAGCGATTTTAGAGATTTCGGTACCGATGATTCTTATTAACGCTGTGGGAATTTTAATATTTATTTCAAGTTTTGATACGATATTTGAGTTTCAGGATATAGAAAGCAGCAGACAGCTTCAGCGTGCGTCTGAGCTTGCCGGAAAATGTCTTCCGCTTTTCTTAAGAGGAATCAGCCATAAGGAAAATATGCAGAAGCTGTCTGAGATCATGCTGTCTGAGATTGACTGGGCCGGCGTTATGATCACAGACAGGCGGGAGGTTATTGCAAGCAGCCAGAAGGAGGCGGCAGAGAGGCTGGAGATTGGAACGGAGATTCCGGATGTGGGACGCCGTGCTATAAAGTCCGGCAAAATGGAGGTTATGTATAAGGTGCCTGTTACAAATCCCCTCTATGAGTTTATGAAGGACTATTCCCTTGTGGCAGCTCCGTTTGTCATCAGAGAGCAGGCGATAGGATGCCTGATTGTCTGGGTGAAAAAGAAATGGGTGCTTCAGCAGAGTGAACTGAAAATATTACAGCATCTTGTCACACTCAGTTCTTACCAGATAGCTCTTGCGGAGCTGGAGCAGCAAAGCGCTATGAGGCAGAGAGCAGAATTTAAGGCGCTGCAGTTTCAGGTGAATCCTCATTTTTTGTTTAATGCACTAAATACGGTTTCTTATGTCTGCCGTGAGGATCCGGAGCGGGCAAGAGAGCTCCTTTTAACACTTGCGAATTATTTTCGTTATAACCTGAATTATGACGCATATTTTGTTCCTCTTGAAGAAGAGCTGGAGCATGTGCAGGATTATTTGGAGATTGAGAAGGCAAGATTTGAAGAGAAGCTTCTTGTTACCGTTGAGATGCCGGAGGACATGGATATCAATATCCCCACATTGATTTTACAGCCGATTGTGGAAAACGCAGTCCGCTATGGAATAAACCGGGAAGGAAAGCGGATTGTAAGGATACAGGTAAAAAAAGAGGCGGAAGGCTATATGGTATGTATCTGTGATGAAGGCAAAGGAATATCGGATGAAATTCTTCAGAAGCTGAGAAATGATGAGGCCATAGGAAGCAGTATTGGATTAAGTAATGTACATCGGCGGATGAAAAATTTGTATGGGGAAGAAAATGGGCTTCATATTAAAAGTTCTCTAAATGGAACCTGTGTGGAAATGCATTTTATGAAAAATGTTCTTAGGGAGGAAAAGGATGAGAATTGCAGTGATTGATGATGAGAGGCCGGCAAGAAGGGAGCTGAAGCATCAGCTTATGGAGTTTTTGCCGGACGCAGATATTGAAGAAGGGGAAAGCGGATCCCAGGCTCTTGAGATGGCGGGAGAGACAGCTTATGATATGATTTTTCTGGACATTAATCTTGGGGATATCAATGGTACGGTTCTTGTAAATGCGCTGCAGAATATGCAGCCGAATACGAAAATTATATTTGTTACTGCATACTCCGATTATGCAGTAAGAGCATTTGAGCTTGGCGTTGAGGACTATATCATGAAACCATATGACAAAAGGCGGATTGAAAAAATGCTGAAAAAATGCGGCATGTCCGGAGAGAAGGGCAGCACGGCGGGATGGAGGGATATGGAATGGAGGCCCTTGGATAGCAGAGGAAACAAAACAAGAAAAATAGCAATCAATACTGCAGGCCGGACTCTATTTATTGAAGTGGATAAAATTGTGTTTATTGAGACATATAACAGAGGATGTCTGATACATACTGTAAAAGAAGAATATTTTGAGGGAAAATCTATTGGCGAGTTTGAAAAAAGACTGAGTGAGATGGGATTCTTCAGATGCCAGAAGAGCTATTTGATCAATCTGGAAAAGGTAAAGGAAATGTTTTTATGGAAAAACAACAGCTTTGTTATAAAAATGGAAGGGTATGAGGAGCATATATTGCCAGTAGGGCGGGAGAAGATAAAGAACCTGCGGCAACTGTTGGGGACGTAGTAAAATTAATTTTACTACGTCCCAGATTGAAAAAAACCTGTCCCCATTACAAACTAAGGAGGTAAAAATGATAAGAGGAGAAGGAGCGTGTCTTGTATGTGGAAAATCAATTGTATATTATCCGCATGCAAAGGAAATGGAATGTATCATGTGTCATAAAAAATATGAAAGCTATGCAAGCTGTGAAGACGGACATTATGTATGTGATGATTGTCATGCAGAGAAGGGCATTCAGGTCATTATGGAAGGATGCCGGGAAATGGATTTGCGCGATCCGATACTTATTATGCAGAAATTAATGGAAAATCCATATATTTATATGCATGGGCCGGAGCATCACATTATGGTAGGAGCAGCGCTTTTGACGGCATTTTATAATTCCGGCGGATATAGTGAGAGAGGTGGAAAAACCGCTTTTAATACAGCGCTTGAGGAAATGAAAGACAGAGGCAGAGAATATCCGGGCGGCTCCTGCGGCTATTGGGGTTGCTGCGGGGCAGCAGTCAGCACTGGAATGTTTATAAGTATAATAACAAAGGCAACTCCCCTTACAGGAAAATCATGGGGCAATGCGAACCTAATGACATCAAAGGCGTTAGAAGCGATTGCAAGGCTTGGCGGACCAAGATGCTGCAAACGCAATTCCTTTACAGCGGCGGCGGAAGCAGTGAAATTTGTGAAAGAAAATCTTGGAGTGGAGATGGAGCTTTCGGAAAATATAAAATGTAATTTTTCAGAAGAGAACCAGCAATGTTTGAAACGGCGCTGTCCGTATAATGAAAAAGGGACCACTTGACATTTTCCTGAAAATGGGTTAGCATATCAGTCAAGTGAAAGGCCTTGAAAAGAAGAAGTAGTAATTGATACACCCATACAGAAAGCAGCCGGCTGATGAGAGGCGCATGAAGGAATGAATTATGAATACATCTTGGAGCCGCACACCGAAAGCGTTGATTCTAAGAATTGATAAGTAGGCTGTGACGTGATGGCATACGTTACCATTGCCAAAGCTGTGAACGCGCAGCTTATAGAGTCTGACAGTGTAAGCTGTCGGTGAATGAAGGTGGTACCGCGAAGCAAATTCGTCCTTATCTGTTAAAGATAGGGACTTTTTTATACTGGACCATTAGACGGACTGTAACTTTACCGCGTTTGCAAAATATAAAAAAGAAAAGAGGTAGAAAAATATGGGAATTTACGAAGAGCTTCAGGCAAGAGGATTAATCGCTCAGGTAACAGATGAGGAAGAGATTAGGGAATTGATAAACAATGGGAAGGCAACATTTTATATTGGTTTTGATCCCACGGCAGACAGCCTTCACGTTGGACATTTTATGGCGCTTTGCCTGATGAAAAGGCTTCAGGAGGCCGGCAATAAGCCAATTGCTTTAATTGGCGGCGGTACGGCTATGATTGGGGATCCGTCCGGCAGAACGGATATGCGGCAGATGATGACAACGGAAACGATAGCTCATAACTGCGAATGCTTTAAGAAGCAGATGAGCCGTTTTATTGACTTTTCAGATGGAAAGGCGCTTATGGTAAATAATGCCGACTGGCTTCTGGATTTGAATTATATCGAGGTTCTTCGGGATGTAGGCGCACATTTTTCAGTGAACCGCATGCTTGCGGCGGAGTGCTATAAGCAGCGTCTGGAGAGAGGACTTAGCTTCCTTGAATTTAACTACATGATCATGCAGAGCTATGATTTTTACGCATTATATGAAAAATACGGCTGTAATCTTCAGTTCGGCGGCGATGATCAGTGGAGCAACATGCTTGGCGGTACAGAGCTGATCCGCCGTAAGCTTGGTAAAAACGCATGTGCCATGACAATTACGCTGCTTCTTAACTCTGAAGGAAAGAAGATGGGAAAAACGCAGAGCGGCGCAGTATGGCTTGATCCGGAGAAAACCTCCCCGTTTGATTTCTATCAGTACTGGAGAAATGTGGCGGATGCAGATGTGTTAAAGTGTATTCGTATGCTGACATTCCTTCCCCTTGAGGAGATTGACCGAATGGACAGCTGGGAAGGTGCTCAGCTTAATACAGCAAAAGAAATTCTTGCATATGAGCTTACGAAACTGGTTCATGGGGAAGAAGAAGCAGAGAAGGCAAAAGCATCCGCAAGAGCGCTGTTTAGTCAGGGGGCAGCTTTAGAGATGCCTGAGACAAAGCTTTCCGAAGAGGACTTGACAGATGGAGCCATTGACATCCTTACTCTGCTTGTAAAGAGCAGTCTGGTGCCCTCAAAAGCAGAAGCCCGTCGGGCTGTGCAGCAGGGCGGCGTGTCAGCGAATGGTGAAAAGGTGATAGATATCCGTCAGAGCTTTGGAAAGGAAATCCTTACAGGAGACGGGATAATTTTGAAAAAAGGTAAGAAAAATTTCCATAGAATATTGATGTAGAGGGGACAGAAATAAGATGGCTGATATATGTAGAGGAGCATTAGAGCTTATCGGAAATACCCCGCTGTCGGAGCTTGTAAATATTGAAAAGGATCTGGGGCTTGAAGCGAGGATTCTTGCAAAGCTAGAATATTTTAATCCGACAGGAAGCGTAAAGGACAGAGCTGCAAAGGCAATGCTCGAGGATGCAGAAAACAGGGGTTTATTAAAGGAAGGCGCCGTCATTATTGAACCGACGTCGGGAAATACTGGGATCGGGCTTGCAGCGATAGCAGCGGTCAAAGGATACCGTATGATTCTTACTATGCCGGAGACAATGAGCATAGAAAGAAGAAATATCTTAAAGGCCTATGGTGCAGAAATAGTTCTGACGGAAGGTGAAAAGGGTATGAACGGTGCGATAGAGAAGGCAGAGGAGCTTGCAAGGGAAATCCCAGGCAGCTTCATTCCGGGGCAGTTCATAAATCCTGCTAATTCGGACGCCCATTTTAGAACAACAGGCCCGGAAATATGGAAGGCTGCCGGAGGAAAGGTGGATCTATTTGTTGCAGGAGTGGGGACTGGCGGAACCTTGACCGGAACCGGAGAATATTTAAAATCCCGTAATCCGGATATTAAAATAGTGGCGATGGAACCGGCGGCCTCACCGATGCTTTCCGCAGGAAGAAGCGGTTCCCATATGATTCAGGGAATTGGAGCGGGATTTATACCGGAAGTATTAAACACAGACCTTTATGATGAGATTATTACAATCCAAGATGAAGACGCGTTTACGATTGGAAGAATGATTGCCAGAAGAGAAGGTATTCTTGTAGGTATTTCATCGGGGGGAGCTGCGGCTGCGGCAATCCGTCTTGCAAGGAGGCCGGAGAATAAGGGGAAAACGATTGTAACGCTTTTTCCGGACAGTGGTGACAGATATTACTCCACTCCTCTATTTGCAGTTTAGATTGTTGAAAAGTGCAGGCGTGTGTTGCTGCAATATTCACGCCAGGGGCGGCTTTTGCATATAGTGATAGCAGATACTTATTCGTAGGAGTGTATGTATATGGATAACAGGCTGCCTTATTATATGAAATATCCGATGCCGATGATTTATGATGACGACCGTCTGGAACGGCGGGATTATGATTATGTGAAGAGTGTATATCCGGATACCGCAAAACGTCTGCTTCCGTTTATCGAAGAGGAATGCGACCGCCTGGAATACGAGGGAAGCATGATGTATGACGAATACCCTGACAGGCTGGCCCTCAGGCTTATGTGCAGGAGAATTTATGAGCAGGCGAAGGACGGGGAAGAAAATCCTGGAGACTGGCTGAAGGACTTGATTGAAGTTATGGCTTATCAGGAGCTTTTAAGAAGACGCAGAGAGCACAGATGTGTAAGAAAAAAACTTTATTACTGAACAGAGATACAAAAGGAGGGCAGAGACGAGCAGGAACCGTCAGCCCTCTTTTTAGAATACACTGCAATTGTTATGGTGGACGAATTACCTGAAATATGGTAAAATAATTGTCGGAATTACAGATAAGGGAGCGTTCGGATATGAAAAACATCATTTTTATCGGAATGCCGGCAGTAGGAAAAAGTACAGTAGGCGTTGTCGTGGCAAAGCGTTTGGGCTGTCGTTTTCTTGATACGGACATATTAATACAGGAAAGTGAAGGAAGGCTGCTGAAAGAAATTATTGAGGAGAAAGGGATCGAGGGCTTTCTTGAAATTGAGGACAGCGTGAATGCGGGAGTAGAAGCAGAAAATTCGGTTATCTCACCAGGCGGAAGTGTTGTTTACTGCGAAAATGCAATGAAGCACTATAAAGAAATCGGAACAGTGGTATATTTGCAGATATCATTTGACATAATAAATAAAAGACTTAAGAATGCGAAAAACCGCGGCGTGGTGTTAAAAAATGGGCAGACCTTTAGAGAATTATATGAGGAAAGAGTAACTCTTTTTGAAAAATATGCAGATGTGACAATCTGTGAGGACGAGCTGAGTTTAGAGGAGACGGTTGACAAGGTAATGGAGTACTTTGTTACAAAATAGTTACATGTTTGTAAAAAATGTTTTACAAATTGTAGTTTTATGGTATACTTATGGATATGCATTATGAGATACAGCATGAATATAGGGGTTTGAGGGATTAAATATATTAATATTGAGGTGTAATATGGAACAATATATAATTAAAGGCGGTCATCCTCTTGTGGGAGAGGTTGAGATTGGCGGTGCCAAAAATGCGGCGCTTGCTATTTTAGCGGCGGCGATTATGACAGATGAAACTGTTCGTATAGATAATCTTCCGGATGTAAACGATATAAATGTGTTGTTGGATGCAATTTCAGGAATCGGCGGCAGCGTACACCGCGTTGACCGTCACACGGTTCAGATCAATGGAAAGAGAATCCATGACGTCAGTATTGAGTACGACTATATTAAGAAGATCAGGGCCTCCTATTATCTTCTCGGTGCATTGCTCGGAAAGTATAAGCATGCCGAAGTGGCTCTTCCGGGAGGATGTAATATTGGAAGCCGCCCGATAGATCAGCATTTAAAAGGATTTCGGGCTTTAGGAGCCGATGTGGATATTGAGCATGGAAAAATTATCGCAGAGGCAGACCGTTTAAAAGGCAGACATATTTATTTTGATGTTGTCAGTGTTGGCGCAACGATTAATGTTATGATGGCCGCAACCATGGCAGAAGGCCTTACGATTATGGAAAATGTTGCAAAGGAGCCGCATGTTGTTGATGTTGCCAATTTCTTGAACAGCATGGGGGCCAACATCAGGGGCGCCGGAACCGATGTTATTAAAATCCGCGGAGTACAGCGTCTTCACAGTACGGAATATGCAGTGATTCCAGATCAGATAGAGGCCGGAACATTTATGTTTGCTGCTGCGGCAACAAGAGGCGACGTTACGGTTCTTAATGTAATTCCGAAGCATCTTGAGGCCACGGTTGCAAAGCTGGTGGAGATAGGCTGCGAGGTGGAAGAATTTGACGATGCGGTTCGTGTTGTATCCAAGGGCGGACTCAGAAGCACACATGTAAAGACTTTGCCTTATCCTGGTTTTCCTACAGACATGCAGCCCCAGATAGGCGTTACGCTGGCTTTATGTGCAGGGACAAGTACGATTACGGAAAGTATATTTGAAAATCGGTTTAAATACTTAGATGAGCTGGCCAGGATGGGAGCTAATATTAAGGTGGAAGGAAATTCAGCGACCATAGAGGGAGTCAGAAGATTTTCCGCCGCGCGTGTGAGCGCGCCGGATCTCCGTGCCGGAGCGGCCTTGTGTATTGCAGGACTCGCAACGGACGGAATTACCATTGTAGATGATATTGTATATATTCAGAGAGGATATGAGAGATTCGAGGAAAAGCTCCGCAGTATCGGAGGAATTATCGAGAAGGTTTCAACGGAAAGAGAAATACAGAAATTTAAGCTTAAAGTGAGTTAGTTCAAATAGGATTTCTACGGATCGAGGTAAAATTAATTTTACCTCGGTCTTGTTTTGTTAAAAGATAAAGTATGGGAACTTTATGACAGCTATTATACGTGAAACATTGACAGCATAAATTTTTGGTATATAATTAATAATAGATAATTATGCATATTTTAATATGGTTTCTGTTGATATAGAATGGGAGGTACTCATGAAAAAGAATACCATGAGAAATAGAAAAATTTCATTGCTTTCGATCCTGCTGCTCGTATTGGGAACAGTGCTGCCGCTGCCAGGCAGCCCCGGGCTTGTTGTTAAGGCGGCGGGGCAGGAGCCGTCGGTTTACAATTTTGCCTCTCGGAAGCAGCTGATGGACGGCAGCCTTAATATGAGCTCGCCGGATGCAGAAAAAAATGGAACGGCAGGCTATCTTTGTTTTGGAAAAGAGGAAAGTGGAGGCGCCAGACGCTGGTATGTTATAGGGAAAGATAAAGGAAACAGCAAGGACAATGTCATATTATTTTCGTGTTCAGATATGGGGAATAAGTACTTTTGGGACAGCGGGGTTACGAACCCGAATCCAAATGACGGAAGCATTTCGGAAATCCGGGAATTTCCGAACGGTGTAGAAGCGGAAGGCGTAGAATATGAGGATTCTTCAGATCCGAAAAAGGTATATGTAAACCATTATGGCGTCAGTGATCTGCGTAAAGAATTCGGGAGGCTGGAGAAGGATACCCGGTATTTTACAGCGGCGGAGCAGAAGCTTATGCTTTCGACAGTAGTAAGTAACATGACCGCCGATGAGCGTGATAATATCAAAAACTATACGGTAACCGACAAGCTTTATGCGCCGGCGGCGGACGCGGCTGAAGGGTGTCTGCTGTTTGGGAGCGGAGCAAAGAAAGAGGATATGGTGGAAGCGTATCCAAAGGGAGTTTCGGCCAGCTTTGCATGGACACGTACTCCTGTTATATACTCTAATGGAGTACATATGAAAAATGAAGTGTATACATGGAAGTCTATTGACACGGAATTAGATCCGACAAATGTTTACTATTATTTGGAAGGTTATCATCCGGCGTTTGCTCTGGATTTGACAGATGTTCTGTTTACATCCTCTGCACCGGCATCCAAGGGAGGGACAGATAAGCTGGATTTTCATGACGCTATGTACATCAGGATGAGAGATGACGGGAGCAGATTAAAAGGAACCAGTCTGGAGTATTCGCCAAATGTGGTTACCTATAGCGGGAAGGCAAATTCATATCTCGTTATACAGGGCAGGAACGAAAAGGGAGAGAACTGGTATTATGCTGCCCAGGCAAATACAGGCAGAATGAATTACAGCCTTGACTGGAAGACATTGAAGACCTATGTAAATTCGGTTGACATTGGTACAGAGGGAAGCTTTGATAAGTGCAGGATATGGATTGAAACAACAGATACAGACGGCTTCACCTATGCATTTACAGGAAAGAGTGTTTCGGAAGAACCGAAAGAGATTGGGAATGTTATACTTACAGATATCGAGGTGCCGGATCCGGAAAAGCAGGCTTTTGACAAAACGGCCAAATGTGAAACAGAAGGGGTGCTTCCGGCAGCTCCGGCTGTTTCCTGGTTCCAGAAGGGTACGGAGGTTGCCAAGCCCGAGTATGACCAGACCTATACAGCGTCCATTACACTGGAAGCAGATAAAGGTTATAAGTTTGCAGATAAAGTAACAGCCACAGTAAACGGCCATGTGGCAACGGCCGTGCTGGATGCTGATACGGGAATCCTCACTGTGACTTATGATTTTGACACAGGTCCCGATAAGCCGAAAATAGAATTTGATGTAAATGCATTTAGCGGCAAGTATGACGGAAAGCCTCATACCGTAACGGCCATCCCCAAGGATCCGGCAGACGCAGAGGTGTATTACGGCGTGGCAGATGAGGATGGGAAGGTTACTTACAGTAAGCAGGCGCCCCAATATGTAAATGCCGGAAAATATACCGTGTATATCCGGATTGAAAAGAACGGATATACGCCGGTAGAGGATTATACGGTAACAATAACTATCAGCAAGCGGAGGATTCGGATCAAGGTGGAAGATCAGAAGATAGTCTGGGATAAACCGCTTCCCATTGCCGGGGATAAATATAAGGCAGAGGGAGAACTGCTGGAAGGAGACGTGATTACAGAGGTTGTATTAACAGCAGGACCTGCAGGCCTGAAGATAGGGAAAACAGGATGGATTACCGTATATAATGGGGATGTGAAGATTGAGAACGGCGCCGGAGAGGATGTATCAGCTAATTATATTATTGAAGGAGTTCCGGGTGAGCTTACCGTAGTACATAACAGTGCGCTGCCGCCGGAGGAGATCACAGCAGAAAAGGAGAAGACGGAGTATAAGGCGGGAGATAAACTGGATATAGATGATCTTGATATTACGGCCAGATATGAGGACGGCTATTCGGAAAAAGTAACAGACTATACAACCAATGCAGACAGTATTGATATGTCCAGACCCGGAGAAAAGAAATTAATTATTACTTATGAAGGCAAAGAATTCGAAATATTGATTTATGTGACCGAGAATACGTCTAAGGATAACAACAGTAATGATAATGACAGCAATCCGAATGATTCTTCCGGCAATGGAAGTTCTGGAAGCGGTACGGGTTCCGGAGGAGGCGCCTCAAACAGCGGCGGCGCCGGTGTGACAGGCAGCAGCGCTACGGCACAAACCGGGGATACAGCGCCGCTTTCAAAATGGTCCTTCACGGCTGTCTGCTCAGAAATGGTTATTTTGTGCGTTTTACTCTTTTATTTGAATAAAGGCGGAAAAAGGAAAAAAAGATAACGGCCGGTGCCTTGACAGATCTGTATAAACAGTGTAGAGTAATTAATATAAGAAAATAATATCAGACTTTCTCTTATTCAGAGCAGTGGAGATACAAAGGATCTGCGAAGCTGCGGCAACCCCGGACAGACGGAAGGTGCCAACCTGAGCGAGTAATCGAACAATAAGAGGATTGGTTATGCAAGATAAACAGTCCGCTTATGGCGGACTGTTTTTTATGCTTTTTGTAATAGAAAACCTCAAGAGAAGTTCTTTAAGGAGAAAGCTGACAAAAAAGGAAAGGGGAATACCTATGGAAAAATATTTATTTACTTCAGAATCTGTAACAGAAGGACATCCGGATAAGATGTGCGATCAGATATCCGATGCGATTCTTGACGCACTTATGGAAAAGGATCCTATGAGCCGTGTGGCATGTGAAACATGTACGACAACCGGCCTTGTTCTTGTTATGGGAGAGATTACGACAAATGCTTATGTAGATATTCAGAAGATCGTAAGAGATACAGTGCGTGAGATTGGTTATACAAGGGCAAAGTATGGTTTTGATGCAGAGACCTGCGGCGTGATGGTGGTTCTTGACGAACAGTCCTCCGATATTGCAATGGGTGTTGATAAAGCGCTGGAGGCAAAGGAAAATAAGATGTCTGAGGAGGAAATTGAAGCAATCGGGGCAGGAGATCAAGGTATGATGTTTGGCTACGCGTCCGATGAGACACCGGAGCTTATGCCGTATCCGATTGCGTTGGCACATAAACTTTCCAGAAGGCTTACAGAAATCCGTAAAGATGGAACCCTTACATATCTGAGGCCGGATGGAAAGACGCAGGTTACAGTAGAATATGATGAGACAGGCGCGCCGAAGCGCTTGGATGCGGTAGTTCTTTCTACCCAGCATGATCCGGAGATTACACAGGAGCAGATTCACGAGGATATTAAGAAATATGTATTTGATGCGGTTATTCCGGAGGGAATGGTAGATGAAAATACGAAATTTTTTATTAATCCGACGGGACGCTTTGTAATCGGCGGACCTCATGGAGACAGCGGACTTACAGGAAGAAAGATTATTGTAGATACTTACGGCGGCATGGCGCGCCACGGCGGCGGCGCTTTTTCCGGTAAGGACTGTACGAAGGTTGATCGCTCTGCGGCATATGCGGCACGTTATGTTGCGAAAAATATTGTGGCGGCGGGTCTTGCAAAGAAGTGTGAAATTCAGCTCTCTTATGCAATCGGTGTGGCCCATCCCACTTCCGTTATGGTAGACACCTTTGGAACTGGAAAAGTTTCTGATGACAGGCTGGTGGAGATTATCCGTGAGAACTTTGATCTTCGTCCTGCGGGGATTATCAAGATGCTGGATCTCAGAAAGCCGATTTATAAGCAGACAGCGGCGTACGGGCATTTTGGACGTACGGATGTGGAGCTCTCCTGGGAGAAAACAGATAAAGCAGATGCTCTGAAGGCATATTTATAAAATTTTAATAAAAGTTTATGGGCGCTTTCGTGTGAAGCGCCTTTTTTCGTGCTATACTTTACTCACGGAGGATACTTATATGAAGTTCAAAACCCGATTAATAATAGCATTTTTTACGATTATATTAATTCCTATGATATTATCTGCTGCTATGATTATGGTTTTAGGACGTTATCAGATCGGAGCGATAGATAAGACATATGGTATTACAGGAACGACAGTAGAGAGCCTTTCTAACCCAATGCAGGTACTGGCAAGAGTAACAGAGGAGCCGTATCATGAACTGGAGCTTCTGGCACGTGAATCACCGGGGGATCTGGAGGATGCAACCTGGCTGGATGAATTTAACCGTAAGCTTAAGAGAAAAAAAACATACCTGCTTGTGAGAAAGGATAACACTCTTGTGTATATAGGAACCGACCTGTCGGAGGTTACAGAGGTTGCCGCACAGCTTCCGGGATATGGGGAATCCGATATTACATCTGAAAATGGAATTTATCTTGGAGGAGAAGCACAGGCCCTTGTAAAACAGGTGGACTTTTTGTATCCGGGAGGAGAAGAGGGAAGCGCATTTATTATTACGGACGTCAGCAACGTGATACCTGAGGTAGAGCAGCTTTTCGTAGATATGCTTCTGTGCATTGTAATCATGCTGGTTCTGACGGCGCTGGCGCTTATTTTCTGGATATATAGAGGCGTTATGCGTCCTATTGAAAAAATGCGGGTTGCAGCGGGTAATATTAAAGAGGGTAATCTGGATTTTGAGCTTAAGCCGGATTCAGAGGATGAGATCGGACAGCTTTGCTCAAGTCTTGAGGATATGCGCAGGCGTCTTAAGGCCAATGCGGAAGAAAAGATAGAATTTGATAAGGAGAATAAGGAGCTGATTAGTAATATTTCCCATGATTTGAAAACACCCGTAACAACAATTAAAGGCTATGCGGAAGGGATCATGGACGGAGTGGCGGATACGCCTGAGAAGGTGGAAAAATATGTCCGCACAATTTATAATAAAGCCAATGAGATGGATTTGCTTATTAATGAATTAACGCTGTATTCTAAAATTGACACAAACAGGATTCCATATGATTTCAGTATTCTGTCAGTAAATGATTACTTTAATGACTGCTCAGAGGAGCTGTCACTAGAGCTTGAGGCAAAGAATGTAGAGTTTGGATACTTTAATTACGTGGAAACGGAAGTGCGTGTGATTGCGGACGCGGAGCAGATCAAGCGTGTTATCCATAATATTATAAATAACTCTACAAAATATATGGATAAAACGAAAGCCAAGATAAATCTGCGAGTAAAGGACGTGGGTGATTTTGTGCAGGTGGAGCTTGAGGACAACGGAAAAGGAATTGCCGCAAAGGATCTGCCGAATATATTCGACCGGTTTTACAGGACGGATGCATCAAGGAATTCTTCCAAGGGCGGAAGCGGGATTGGTCTTTCTATTGTAAAGAAGATCATAGAAGAACACGGGGGCAAAATATGGGCGACAAGCAGGGAGAATACAGGAACGACAATGTATTTTGTACTTCGGAAGTATCAGGAGGTGCCAGTAAATGAATAGAATATTGATTGTGGAAGATGAAGAGACAATTGCAGACTTGGAGAAGGATTATCTGGAGCTTAGCGGATTTGAGGTGGAGGTGGCAAATGACGGGGAAACCGGACTTAAAAAGGCGCTTAAGGAGGATTATAATCTGTTTATCCTTGACCTGATGCTCCCGGGAGTAGACGGATTTGAAATCTGCAGGAAAATCCGGGATGAGAAGAATACGCCAATTATTATGGTGTCGGCAAAGAAGGATGATATAGATAAGATTCGTGGGCTGGGCCTTGGTGCAGATGATTATATGACTAAACCCTTTAGTCCCAGCGAGCTGGTGGCGAGAGTAAAAGCACATCTGGCAAGGTATGATCGTCTGACGGGAAGCGTTGTTTCTAAAAATAAGGTAATAGAGATCCGCGGCCTTAAGATAGATACGACAGCGAGAAGGGTGTGGATAAACGGAGAGGAAAAGACCTTTACGACGAAGGAATTTGATCTTTTGACGTTTCTGGCAGGACATCCGAACCATGTGTATACAAAGGAGGAGCTGTTCCGGGAGATTTGGGATATGGAGTCCATTGGGGACATAGCGACCGTAACCGTGCACATTAAGAAGATTCGTGAGAAGGTAGAGATGGACACCTCGAATCCACAATATATAGAAACAATATGGGGAGTAGGATATCGGTTTAAGATGTAAAAGGGACAGGGAAAAATACAATCGGGGACGTAGTAAAATTAATTTTACTACGTCCCCGATTGTACCGGATTTAAGGAGGAGGGTTATGATTACAAGTACGGCAAATGTGAAGGTAAAGCGTCTTGCAAGTCTGCAGAAAAAAAGGAGGCTCAGGGAGGAAGAGGGCGTGTTTCTTGTGGAAGGGATCCGCATGTTCCGTGAGGCGCCGTTGGAACGGCTGCGGGAGATTTATATATCAGAAGCATTTTACAAAAAAGAAAAAGAAATGCTGGAAAAGATTTTAAAGGATACGCGCATCCGGGCAGAGCTTCTTTCAGATGCTATATATGAGCATATATCAGACACAAAGACACCCCAGGGAGTATTGTGTGTTGTAGAGCGCAGGGAGCGCGGCATTGATGAAATGATAGAAAATCAGCTTCCTTTTTTACTTGTGCTTGATAATCTGCAGGATCCGGGAAATGTGGGGACAATTCTACGTACAGCAGAAGGCGCCGGAGCGACAGGAGTGATTCTGAGCCGGGATTGTGCTGACATTTACAACCCAAAGACGATTCGAGCTACGATGGGCTCTGTTTACCGGGTTCCGTTCTGCTATGCGGAAAATATTCCGGAGGTGCTGGGGAAGATCAACGAGGCGGGAATCGGAACCTTTGCGGCGCACCTTGACGGGAAATGTGCTTATGATGAGATGGATTACAGAAGGCCGTGTGCATTTCTCATCGGAAATGAAGGAAATGGACTTCGGGATGAGACAGCAATAAAAGCGAAGAAATATATTCAGATTCCCATGCTTGGAAATGTGGAATCATTAAATGCGGCAGTTGCAGCCTCCATTCTGATGTTTGAGGCGGCAAGGCAAAGGAGGAAATAATATGAAGCCTGTGATTGATCTGTCAAAGGAATATGGTCTTGTATTTGATGGCGGAGGCGCCAGAGGAGCCTATCAGATCGGTGCGTGGAAGGCATTAAAGGAAGCCGGGGTTAAAATAAATGCAGTGGCCGGAACATCGGTGGGAGCGCTGAACGGGGCACTTGTCTGTATGGGCGATGTGGATACTGCGGAGGATATCTGGAGGAAAATGACATTTTCAACCGTGATGGATGTGGATGATGCGTGGATGGAAAGGCTGTTTCGCGGTGAAACTACAATAAAAGAATTTTTAAATGAGGGATGGAAGAAGCTAAAGGACGGGGGGATAGATATTGCGCCTCTTCGGAAATTGATTCATGAGACGGTTGATGAAAATCTGATTCGGACATGCGGAATTGAGTTTGCACTGCTGACGTTTTCTGTGTCTGATTTTAAAGAGCTGGATTTGAGCGTGGAGGATATACCAGAAGGGCTTCTGGAGGATTTTCTTCTTGCCAGCGCATATCTGATTGGATTTAAGAACGAACGGCTGCATGGCAAGAAATACATTGACGGCGGTGTAATAAATAATGTGCCGCTTAACTCTCTCGTGAAGCGGGGGTATGAAAATATTATCGAGGTAAGAATCTACGGACCGGGAAGAGAGCCTCGGGTGAGAATGCCTGAGGGAAGCGTGAAATATGAGGTGGCGCCCCGGGTAAAGCTTGGAAGTATTATTGAATTTTCTGGGAAACGGAGCAGACAGAACCTGACTATTGGCTATTACGACGCAAAGCGGACAATTTATGGACTGGAAGGATTTATTTACTATATAGAGCAGACCCATGGAGAGGAGTATTACAAGGAGCTTTTTGACAATTTGCGGGAGCTTGAAAAAGCAGAGATTGCGCTTAAACTAAAGCTCCCCTTAGGATTTTCTGATAAGGAGCTTTTCATGGGCATGCTGGAGGCGGCTGCAAAAATATTTCAGATTCCCAAATATCAGATATACACAGATGAGCAATTATATGATATTGTATATGAGAAATATGTAAAGATGGGCGGCAGGCTGAATCTGCCAAGATTCGTTCATGTTCTGGCAGCATTAAGAGAGGAGCGGACTATGAACCTGAAAGGAAGAAGCTTACTTACACTGAAAGACTACACATCGGAAGAGATTCTTTATCTGCTTGATCTGGCCGCCGATTTGAAGGAGAAAAAGAAGCAGGGAATTACCGGCGACAGCCTGAAAGGCAAGAATATTGCGCTTATATTTGAGAAACCGTCCACAAGAACACGCTGCGCTTTTACTGTAGGGGCGGCGGATGAGGGCGGAATTCCAACCTATCTTTCTGGATATGAGATTCAGCTTGGACATAAAGAGAGTATTGAGGATACGGCTCGTGTGCTTGGAAGAATGTTTGACGGAATAGAATTTCGGGGATTTAAACAGGAGCATGTGGAGGCGCTTGCGAAATACAGCGGGGTTCCGGTCTGGAACGGTTTGACAGACGAATATCATCCGACTCAGGTATTGGCAGACCTTTTGACGCTGCGGGAACATTTTGGTTATCTTAGGGGCTTAAAATTTGTATATCTTGGAGACGGACGCAATAACATGGCAAACAGTCTGATGATAGGCTGCGGAAAGGTTGGTGTGGACTTTACAATGATAGCGCCTCAAAGCCTCCAGCCGGCGGAAAGGCTTACCAGCCTGTGTAAGGAATATGCGGAGGAATCAGGGGGCTCCATTCTGGTGACGGATGATGTGAATGCAGTGGAGAATGCAGATATATTATATACCGATGTGTGGGCATCCATGGGGGAAGAAGAACAGGCGGCAGAAAGAATCAGGCTTCTTGCTCCATATCAGGTAAATAAAGAGCTTATGAAAAAGACCGGAAAAGAGGAAACGATTTTCATGCATTGCCTGCCGGCAGTGAAGGGGAAGGAAGTAACTGAGGATGTTTTTGAAAGTGAAGCAAGCGTTGTATTTGAGGAAGCAGAAAATCGCCTGCATACAATAAAAGCAGTTATGGTGGCAACATTGGGGACGGGGTATTTTTAAAAATACCCCGTCCCGGATTGAACGGAGTGGATATGAAAACAGAGATTTTACGGTTATTGAAAGAAACCGGAGGATATATTTCCGGGCAGCAGCTGTGCGATAGATTTTCAGTATCCCGCACAGCAGTTTGGAAAGCGGTTGATCAGCTCAAGAAAGAAGGGTATGAAATCGAGGCGGTACGAAATAGAGGATACCGTCTGGCGGGAAGCCCCGATATTATTTCCAGGGCTGAAATTCAGAGCATAGTAAAAACAAAATGGGCGGGACGTCAGGTTATTTATTATGATGAAACAGACTCTACCAACATTCAGGCCAGACTTGCCGGTGAAAAACAAGCGGAACACGGAACACTGGTGGTTGCCGACAGACAGACGGCGGGAAAAGGGCGGCGGGGCCGTTCATGGGATTCGCCGAAGGGAATGTGCATTTACATGACATTGCTGCAAAGACCCTTTATTGCTCCGGCAAAGGCGCCGATGCTTACCCTTGTAATGGCCCTCAGTGCAGCTGAAGCCCTTATAGAACAGACAGGACTTCCTGTTCAGATTAAATGGCCTAATGATCTCGTGCTGAATAAAAAGAAAATATGCGGGATACTTACGGAGATGAGCACCGAGATACAGGATATAAACTATGTGGTGACCGGTGTGGGGATTAATGTAAATCAGGAGGAATTTCCGGAAAAAATAAAGAAATCCGCAACATCCCTTTTTCTAGAAAGCGGCAGGCATTTTAAACGTTCCGGGTTAATTGCGTCAGTAATGGAACGATATGAGAAAAATTACGAAATGTTTATGAAAACGGAAAATCTGTCTGAACTTCAAAACAGATATAACAAACTGCTTGTGAATATCAATAGAGACGTATGTGTGTTAGAACCCCAGGGAGAGTACAGCGCACATTCATCGGGCATAAATGAACAGGGGGAACTGATTGTCGTAACTTCAGAGGGTGAGGAAAAGCATATATTTGCAGGAGAGGTATCTGTAAGGGGAATATACGGATATGTGTGATTTGGAATAAGGAGGATGGATATGTACGAAGACAGAGTTGTCTTATGCTGTGCGAATTCATATGAGGAAAAATATTATTTGAATCCTGATTTCAGCGGACTTCCGGATTCGGTAAAAAACGAGCTTAAAATTATGTGTGTGTTATACGTAAATGATGTAGGCGGAATTCTTTCATTGGTATATGAGGAAGACGGCTGCCTTTGCTTTGAGGTGGTCTCAAAGGAATTTGATCCGCTGTTTGACGATATTGGAAGTCAGCTGAAGATGAAACAATTAAAGACAGAGAAACAGGATTTGCTCCAGGCGCTGCAGCTTTATTATAAGGTGTTTTTTCTTGGAGAGGAGGTAGAATAAAATGCTTTTAGTAATTGACATCGGAAATACGAACATTACATCCGGCGTGTTCAAGGGAGAGGAGCTTCTGGGAACCTTCCGTATGATGACAAAGCTTCCGCGTACTTCTGATGAATACGGAATTATGTTAAGGGAGCTTGTTGAGCATCAGGGGATTTTAAGTACAGACATTGACGCCGCAATTGTCGCGTCAGTAGTTCCGGATGTTATGCACTCATTTGGAAGCGCGATGATAAAATATTTTGGAATTCGGCCGATGGTGGTATCGGCAGGCATTAAGACGGGAATCCGTGTTGTGACAGAAAATCCGAAGCAGGTGGGTGCGGACCGTATTGTGGACGCTGTTGCCGCTTTCACTATCCACGGCGGTCCGGTCATTGTGATAGATTATGGCACTGCCACCACATATGATGTGGTGGGTCCCGACGGGACCTTTGAGGCAGCGGTTATAGCTCCTGGAATCAGAACGTCCGCTCAGGCAATGTGGGGACAGGCGGCAATGCTTCCTGCTGTGGAGATTAAAAAGCCGGATTCTGTACTTGGACGGGAAACGATTGCGTCTATGCAGGCTGGTATCGTATTCGGGCAGATTGGGCAGACGGAGTACATTGTAGAAAAGATTCGCCGGGAGTCTGGTTATACGGATGCGAAGGTAGTGGCAAGCGGCGGTTTAGGTAAAATAATAGCCGGTGAGACAGACGTAATTGATGTCTATGATCCACAGCTCACATTAAAGGGATTACGAATTATTTATGAAAGAAATAAGAAGCGTCAGAACGGGGCGTTAAAATGAATATAGGAAATATACGGCTTGATAATCCTTATATACTGGCTCCAATGGCGGGTGTGACGGATCTGCCTTTCCGTCTTCTATGTAAGGAGCAGGGTGCAGGACTGCTCTGTATGGAAATGATCAGTGCAAAAGCACTGCAGTACAAAAATAAAAACACAAAGGCGCTGCTCTCTATCCATCCTCAGGAATACCCGGTGTCATTGCAGCTCTTTGGATCGGATCCAAAAATCATCAGTGAGCAGGCAAAACGGATTGAGGAGCTGCCCTTTCAAATATTGGATATTAATATGGGATGTCCGGTTCCCAAGGTGGTACGAAACGGAGAAGGCTGTGCACTTATGAAAAATCCGAAGCTTGTATATTCGATTGTACATGAAACTGTGAAAGCAATTCGTAAACCTGTTACTGTAAAAATCCGTAAAGGATTTGATGATACAGCCGTAAATGCGGCAGAGATAGCCAGAGTAGTAGAGGACGCAGGCGGCGCGGCCGTGGCCGTACATGGGCGGACGAGAGAGCAGTATTATTCCGGCAGGGCAGACTGGGAAATTATTCGTAAGGTAAAAGAAGCAGTTTCTATTCCGGTTATTGGGAACGGAGATGTAGATTCCTGTGAAAGCGCTGCGGCAATGCTTTATGAGACCGGGTGTGACGGCGTAATGATTGGAAGAGGAGCACAAGGGAATCCATGGATATTTTCAAAGTTTTTGGAATATGATCGGACAGGCGTTGTTCCTCCGGATCCGGACATATACGCGGTATGTGAAATGATGCTCAGGCATGCAAGGCTTCAGCTTGAATTTAAGGGCGATTATATTGGGATTCGTGAAATGCGCAAGCATGTGGCATGGTACACGAAGGGGATGAAGGGAGCAGCCAGACTTCGAGCGCTTATCAACCAGGTAGAATCTTACCAGGAGTTAGAAGAGCTGGTGGGAAAAATACAGTAAAATACGCTGTTCCAAAAGAATAAAAGAAACCCTCGGTACATATACTTTACCGTGCGCAGGACATGTTCTGAAAAGGTTTGAAAATAAAAGAGAAAGGCAGAATTTCTGACGGGAAAATATTGACAACAAAGTAGGCGTTAGTTATAATAAATGAATTGTGAAAGTCTCCTTATTTGGGGATTAGTAGTATCAGAAAGGAAATGGAAGCACTATGGAAGCAAAGAAAAAATTACTTACGTATGCCGGATTAAAAGCGCTTGAAGAAGAACTGGAAAATCTGAAGGTAGTAAAGCGCAAGGAAGTAGCGGCGAAGATTAAGGAAGCAAGAGAGCAGGGGGATTTGTCCGAGAATGCAGAGTATGATGCGGCGAAGGATGAACAGAGGGATATTGAGGCGCGCATTGAAGAGCTTGAGGGTATCCTTAAGAATGCAGAAGTGGTTGTTGAGGACGAGGTTGATTTCGATAAAATAAATGTGGGCTGTACAGTAAAGGTATATGATGTTACGTTTGATGAAGAGATGGAATTCAGAATTGTAGGTTCTACAGAGGCCAACAGCCTGGAGGGAAAGATTTCAAATGAATCGCCGGTAGGACAGGCGCTTCTTGGGAAATCTGTAAACGATGTTGTTGACGTAGAGACACAGGCGGGCATAATGCAGTATAAAGTACTGGACATCAGCCGGTCCATGTAATATTATTATAGAAGCGAGATTTTAACCCCTCAGGTCTGAGGGGTTGTTTAATACAAGATAAAGGAGAGGTGGAAGCAGTGGGCGAAAAAAATGTACAGGAACCGGATATAAATCAGTTAAGAAAGGTACGCCGTGAAAAGCTTGCGGATCTGCAGAAGAATGGGGAGAATCCGTTTATAATTACGAAATATGATATAACATGCCATGCGGAGGATATAAAGAATAACTACGACGAGATGGAAGGAAAGCAGGTGTCTCTGGCAGGCCGTATTATGCAGAAACGGGTAATGGGAAAGGCGTCTTTTTGCAATATTCTTGATCAGAGCGGAAACATCCAGTCCTATGTCGCAAGAGACAGTATCGGAGAGGAAGC